>CBDUZQ010000037.1:0-12110 GCA_965371755.1 uncultured bacterium | reverse complement strand
ATTTGATGATATGATGTGTTATATGCAGCCTTGTGTCGCATGTGAGATTAAGAAGAACTGAGGCTGACAATGGAGGAAAGACGATGTCCATAACACTGTCGAGAGTAAACTCATCGGCCGCGACTTTAACCAAGAATCGGACCGAAGGTTCGGTTTCGCCTGGTTCAGGCATGTGCGTCACCTGTGTGGATGGCTGCATCGGGATGTGCGAAATAGGAAAATCAGCTTATCGCGGACACGAAGTGATTTATCCTCAACCCTTCGGCGTAATAACAACGGCGTCGGAAAAAACCTACCCGGTTGACTATTCCCACTTCAATATCATGGGTACCGCCGTGGGCGCTCATGGCATCGAAGCCGACAGCGACAAGGCGATATTCCCTAATGTCAATCTCGAAGTTACCTTCGGACACGACAAAGGGTTGAAGTTCCGTTTGCCGTGGATCATTCCCGGAATCGGTTCCACCGACATCGCCAAGAACAACTGGGAAGGACTGGCGATCGGTACCGCTCTGGCCGGTACCGGGCTGACTATCGGTGAGAACGTCGTCGGCATGGACCCAGAGGCCGTTATCAAGAATGGTCAGGTGGTCGACACCGTTGACCTGAAGCGACGTGTCAAGCTGTTTACGGATAACCAGCGCGACGGATACGGCGCCACAATCGTACAGGCAAACGTCGAGGACACGCGTCTCGGTGTTCAGGAGTATGCGATCAATGAGTTGGGTGTTGAGGTTGTGGAGCTGAAATGGGGCCAGGGCGCCAAGAACATCGGCGGCGAGGTCAAGGTCAAGAACCTCAAGAAGGCTCAGATGCTTTATGACCGGGGTTACGTGGTCCTGCCGAACCCTACCGACCCGGCCGTCATCAAGGCGTTCGAGCGTGGTTCCTTCAAGGAGTTTGAAAGGCATTCGCGTTTAGGCATGGTTTCCGAAGAAGGGTTTGCCAGCAGGGTCGAAGAACTGCGCAAGGCCGGAGCCAAGTATATTTTCCTTAAGACCGGCGCCTATGGACCGGCGGACCTGGCCCGGGCGGTCAAGTATACGTCCAAGTACAAACTCGACCTTCTTACGGTTGACGGGGCTGGCGGCGGCACCGGTATGAGTCCCTGGCGGATGATGAATGAGTGGGGTATGCCACCCGTAGAACTGCACTCGTTGTTGTACCAGTATACCAAACGCCTCGCCGACAAGGGTGAATACGTTGCCCCGCTCGCTTTGGCAGGCGGATTCACTTTCGAGGATCATATCTTCAAAGGTCTGGCTCTCGGAGCTCCGTTTGTTAAGCTGATCGGCATGGCTCGGTCCCCGATCGCGGCCGTCATGGTTGGCAAGACGATCGGCATGGCCATTGATGCTCATCAATTGCCGGTGTACGTGGAGCGGTTCGGACAGACCCGGGATGAGATTTTTGTCACCGCCGGCGATCTGCGCGAGGAAATCGGCGACAAGGAATTCGAAGCCCTGCCGACCGGAGCCATAGGTCTCTATACCTACTACGAGCGCCTGGCCCAGGGCTTGCGCCAGCTTATGTGTGGCAGTCGCAAGTTTAGCCCGGAATACATCTCGCGTGATGATATCGCCGCCCTGACCCCCCAGGCGGCAGACATTAGCGGCATTCAGTATGTTATGGATGTTGGGAAAGAGGAGGTCGACGAGATCCTCAACAGTTAGAAAGTAACAAAGAACAGTAGCCTGTGAACCGACTTCATGGTTTTGCCTTGGAAATCGGTGAAGGTTGGTCCTGACGAAATCAACCTTCTAATGTCTCTGGCTATTTTCTCCTCAAGAAAGCCTCCTGCCGCGAGAATTGGTTGTAAAAGGCCGCTCGTGGCAGGATGGCTTATTATTTCCGATAAGGTTGATGATGCGCACAACGCTTGAGACCTTTCAAAGTTCGCCGGCAAACCGCTTTCTCCATAGTGGGCTGATTCAGATATGGATTTGCTTCTGCGAGGCTGTCGGCAAGGGGCGGTTGTCAAATGACTGAGCGGAAGGAGTCAAAAGACAAACTCTTTGAGTCCCTGAGGGAGCGGGCCAAGGAACTCGATTGTCTGTATCAGATCGAAAAGATCTTAAGCGATCCCGACCGGCCCCTGGATGAGGTTTGCCCAAAGATCATTGAGGTGATTCCATCGGGCTGGCAATACCCTGATGTTTGCCGGGCCAAAATCTCGGTGGAAAACAACATCTATTGTTCACCCGACTTCGTCGAATCAGCCTGGATGCAGAGCGCAGGTATTGGAATCAAGGACTCTGCAGTAGGTCGTGTCACCGTCGGCTACATCCAGGAACGACCGGCCGCTGATGACGGTCCTTTCCTCAGAGAAGAAACGAAGTTGATTCGAGCAATAGCCGGGCAACTTGGCAGCCTCATCGAGTACCAGAGGTTGTCCGTAGATATTCAGGAATTGCAGAAAGCGGCCGTCCCCAGTGCGGAAAAAAGAGGGGCCAGGTGGCAGAAGGTGCTGGAGATTCTTGAAGAGACCGATCAAGAACTGTTTTTGAACATTACACGAAAGCTGAAGAACCATCTGTGCATGAGCGGCATTGCTGATGCTGAGAGGTTTCTCCAGCCGTTCGGTTCGGAGCAGGCCGGAGCGGGCGACGAATTGCGGGAGGATTGGAATGTCCCCCACCATCCAAGAAAGAAGGATCTGTCCGGCGATTTCAGCTCGCTGGCGCTTAGGATCGCAGCCGAACACCTTAGTGACGACACGATACAGAGCCTGATTCAGAAATGGCTTCAGGAGGACAAACTAAGCGCCCTTGAGAGAATCATCAGTGGCAGCTACTCATTGAGTGAAATTGCCAACGCAATAGAGCGCTTTTACCCGGTTGATGACGAGACCAGTCCCTCGGCCAGCAAGAAGGGAATACGTGTCTCGCTTATTCGCAGGTTCCTCTCAGATCAACTGCAGTATATCAAGGTTGCCAGAGATTTCATAGGTGTCCGTGACGTATCCGATCTGCTTGAACGTGTCATTTCCTGTGCGGACAGTAAAGGCAAACTCGGGGGGAAAAGCGCCGGGATGCACCTTGCCGCCAATATCCTTAAGACAAAAGGCAAAGACAATGAACTGCTCGCAAATGTAAGGATCCCCAAAACCTGGCATATCACCTCAGACAGTATACTACATTTCGTGCGATACAACGGCCTTGACGACGTTGTGGAGCAGAAATACAAAGAGCTTGACCAGATCTATGCTGAGTACCCCTATATCGTGCAGACTTTCAAGTGCGCTCGATTCCCCGCCGAGATCATCAATGGTCTGACCATGGCTCTGGATGATTTCGGAGAACACCCGCTCATAGTCCGTAGCTCCAGCCTGTTGGAAGACAGAGTCGGGGCCGCCTTCTCCGGCAAATACCGAAGTCTGTTTCTGGCGAATCAGGGCAGCAAACACGACCGACTTGATGCTCTCGTAGATGCGGTTGCAGAGGTCTATGCGTCGACTTTCAGCCCCGATGCGATTGAGTACCGGGCCGAGCGGGGGTTGCTCGATTTCGTAGAAGAGATGGGTATCATGATCCAGGAGGTGGTTGGGACCACGGTCGGCAAGTATTTTCTGCCGACTTTCGCCGGTGTCGCGTTCAGTGCCAACGAATTCCGATGGTCTCCTCGTATCAGGCGCGAAGACGGCCTCGTACGCCTCGTACCCGGCATGGGAACCCGTGCCGTTGATCGCGTGGGCGATGACTACCCGGCTCTGATAGCTCCCGGTCAGCCAGGGCTGCGCGTAAACATCGGTATCGATGAAATCGTCCGCTACTCCCCCAAGAAGATCGACGTCATAAACCTGGAGACGAACAGCTTTGAGACCCTGGATATCGAAGCCTTCCTGAAAGAGGTGGGAGAAGAAATCCCGGGATTCAACAATATCGTTTCGGTCCTCCATGAGGACGGTGTGATTAGACCTGTCGGGTTAACTACCGATCTCGCCGATGAGACGTTAGTGGTGACCTTCGATGCGTTGTTTCGTCGTACATTCTTTATCGAACAGATACAGACCATTCTCAGAACCCTGGAACAAGAGATCGGTACGCCCGTTGATATCGAGTTCGGCTCTGACGGCCATAACCTGTATCTGTTACAATGTCGTCCCCAGAGTTCCTCCGATCAAAGTGCACCGGCCCCGATTCCCAGAGACGTCCCCAGAGATCGGATCGTTTTCTCCGCCAACCGCTTTGTCTCCAATGGCAGTGTTCCGGATATCACCCATATCGTGTACGTAGTAGGCAGCGAGTACGAGAAACTTGCCGGCCGGTCGGAAATGGTCTCAGTTGGAAGAGCTGTCGGAAAACTCAACAAGCTTCTGCCAAAGAGGAAGTTCATATTGATGGGACCGGGACGCTGGGGTAGCCGGGGGGATATCAAGTTAGGCGTCAACGTGACCTACTCAGACATTAACAACACAGCCGTCCTGATCGAGGTTGCGCGTAAGAGAGGCGATTATGTTCCCGACCTTTCGTTCGGCACCCATTTCTTCCAGGACCTTGTCGAAGCGAACATTCGCTATCTGCCTCTCTATCCTGACGACACCGGGATCGTCTTCGATGAGCAATTCCTGGACAGATCCCATAACATTCTGGCCGATATCCTGCCCGAATTTGCCTGGCTCTCGGATACTGTTCGGGTCATCGATGTACCCGGAAGCACCGACGGCATGGTACTGAAGGTGCTGCTGAATGCCGACCTCGAAGAAGCGATGGGATTGCTGGCACCTCCGTCATAGACACCGCCCTGATTTCTGTGAGTTCCGCCCCTCTCAGTGATATCACCGTACCCCAACCAGATTCCATATAACGCCGCATGTTTTGCTGTGCGCCAACCGATTAGACAGTAGCTCCCCCGGCAGGACGTTATTAGAACATTCCAGCCGGTGGTGGAGTATCTCAGGCGAACCGGTTGAGGCGTTTTGGCTCAGGCGCGATCTTCGCCTCTACAACCGCCAGAATTGGGGCACAAAAAAACCCGGCAGCGCATCACACCACCGGGTTATTCGCGATCTCTTAAGAGCGCGATGTAAGATACTGTTCGCTACAATCTATTTCAAAAGAAGCATCTTCTGGGTCGCGGTGGCCGTTCCGATCCTGAGAGTATAGAAGTATACACCACTGGCGACATTACTACCGTTCCATTCCACGCTATGCTCTCCAGCGTCAAGCCGTCGGTCTAACAGAGTGGCCAGCTTCTGTCCCATTACGTTGTAAACGGTCAGGCTGACCTGCTCGGATTGAGGCAGGTTGAAGCTAATCGTCGTGGTCGGATTGAAAGGATTCGGCGCATTCCACATGGTGACGCCGCTTACCGCTTTGACCGCCGATCCGTCATTGCCGTATACCACGCCGCTCTCGCAGGCCATGGTTACGACGTTGGCGCCGGCATCGTAGATACCACCCGCCTTGACAACGTTGGTGACCTCATAGCACCATTCACCGTCACAGGTCTTTACCTTCAGGGTTGTCAGGGTAACAACACCATCAGTACCGGTAACACCGCTGAGTGATTGGGTGGTATTGCCGGTAACTGAGACATAGACGGTGGCCCCTGCAACCGGCGCGTTGTCGCCGTCAAAGATCGTTACGGTTCCTCGTCCCGTGCAGTTCCGTCCGGCCGTTATTCTCCAGACCGTAATGTCCTGCACGTGCATGATGAGCTCACCCTGTTCCTCAACAGCAATGTAGTCAAGCTTCGTCTCAGTGTCGGAGCCGTAAGCATTGGTGGCCGTCAGCGACACCGTGTAGGTTCCGAACGACGGATAAGTGTAGGATGGGTGCTGCTGAGTCGAGGTTCCGACGCCGTCCCCGAAGTCCCAACTCCAACTGGTCGGTCCGTTGGTCGAAAGATCGGTGAAATCAACGGTTAGCGGTTCAAAGCCGGTGGTCGGGCTGCCCGAAAAGTTCGCCACCGGGGGATCCTGTGGTTCGGTCTGGACATCGATATAGTCGATCTTCGTCTCAGTGTCGGAACCGTAAGCATTGGTGGCTGTCAGCGACACCGTGTAGGTCCCGGGAGAATCATAACTGTAGGAGGGATGCTGCTGACTTGAACTCCCGACGCCGTCCCCGAAATCCCAACTCCAACTGGTCGGATTATTGGTGGATAGGTCCGTGAAGCTCACATTCAGCGGCGCATAGCCGGATGTCGGTGTCCCTGAGAACTCCGCTATCGGAGGATCCAGGTTCGGTCCCACCGCGTCCAGCGCCTTCTTGGCGCTTACGATCCCCGTGCCCACGTACTTGGTGCCGAGGTACGGAGTACTGTTGTTGACCATGATGTCGAATTTCTCAGGACCGGTCAACGATGGATCTTTGGACTCCAGTAAGCCTGCGACGCCTACCACATGAGGGCAGGACATTGAGGTGCCGGACATAGTCGAAATGTAATCACCGGACGGATCATCCGAGTTGTGATAGGTACTCAGTATGTCAACGCCCGGTGCGGCGATGTCAACCCAGGTGCCGTAGGTGGAGAAGCTTGCGGCGTAACCGGTTTGATCGGTGGCGCCCACATCCAGACAGTCTTCGCGACCGCCCAGGTAATCGTAATTGGTGGTGCCATCGTTACCGCAGGCCACGATGATCATTACATCGTGGGCCAGCAGGTTGTCGGTCGCGGCCGGCATGGCGCCGTAACTTGAAGATCCCCAGGAGCAGTTTACCGCTGCCACATTGACACCTTTATCAACCATCGTAGCGATATAGAACATGGCTTCAGCACAATAGTCCATGTGCATAATGCCGCCGCGACGAGTCATGTATCCGGCCCGAAGGCACATGATCTTGACACCACTGGCAGTATAATTCGTAGTGCCATCATTCCAGCCACCGGCCACTCCGGCAACACCAAAGGTCGGGTCGTTATTGGTAATAGCCGCGATTGTTCCAGCGACGTGAGTACCATGACCACCGAAATCCGAAGGATCATTGTCGACACCACCGCAATCGCTATCGGTACACGCGGTAGATCCGCCCGTTGAAGCCGATAACACGAAGTCCCAACCGATAACATCATCAACATAGCCGTTATTATCGTCGTCAATACCGTTTGAAGGAATCTCTCCCTGGTTGACCCAGATGTTGCCGTTGGTGACATTGTCATCAGGTCCCGGCGGATCGGTTCCACCCAGATCATAATGGTAATAACGCACGCCGCCATCGATAACGGCGCAGACAACATCGGAACTGCCGGTTTCATCGTCCCAACCCAAGTCTGCTTCGATGCCGTAGGTATCCCAGTAATGCCATTGGTCGTACGGGAACTCCGGCGGCGGATCATCATAGTACCGGTCGTTGGGGGTGGCCGATACATAATGCATTGCAATCGGCTCAACTCTGTCGACGAATGGAAGTTTGCGATACTCGTCCATGACCTGGTCTAAATCGCCGGACTCAAAGTATATCTTGTAGTACCTGGTCAGTACTTGTTCAGTAGGCTTGGCGCTCTTATCCATGCGGGCGCCTGGGAACTGTCGGGCAAAACTGCTGACGCCGTACTTTTCGCCGATTCTGTCAGCTTCACGATTGCCGGTCACGGCCAAGCCCGCCCGTTGCCTGGCATTGATCTGGGGTGTTCCTTCGTTGACAACAACAATGAACTTATTCTGGGCAAACCCGGCAAAGGACGGACCGAATTCACGCTCCACTTTCAGTACGTTATCGGCCATAGCGCTGCTCATAAGTAGCAGGCTCAACATAACGACAGCTAGAGAAATCCTCTTCATAGCTCCTCCGATAAGACAGTGAGGGTTGTATCTTCTGGGGTCATCATAAATAGATAGTTCTTTGGCCGTTATCACCTCCTTTTGCCACCAGGGTCCGGCCTCCGGCCCGGCTGCTTATCTGTCGTATGTCATTCAGTAAGGCAACCCCGATCTTCATATATCGTTGGCGCCGAATCGTCCATACGTGTTCAAGCCAGTGTAATGAAACGGGCCGGGAATAATCCCGACCCGTTCATCATAGAGATAATCCTAGAGAGTAACATCTCTAGCGGAAACACTGCGTTGGCAAGCAGTGGCTTTTAGGTTCAATTCGCGTGCTTTACGTTGCCGCCTGTGAGCTTTACAGATCGGCGTACTTTTCATCACCAGACTTTCTCGGTTTTCGTGGCCAACGCAACGACCAGAATTGGCGCACCCATGCACGACCTCTTATAGCAGAGGATTCACCCCAACATTTCGTTCACTGCGATGAGAAAAAAACGAGATTATGTTCCGTGAATTCTGTACGGTCGGGATGAAGCAGGCAGGTGCAAGCGGTGGCGGAGTCATATAAACGCCGCGAGGTTGCAGCGCTATCAGGGGTGTGACCCGTCCACAAAAAACCGTGCCGGTGCTGTTAGGCGACTCGCCTGACAGCCTTCGGGTTACTTGGTAGGTGTCGGGCGGGGTCGCCCTATCCCACCCGCGAATGAAACCTTTTTCAACGAGCCCACTAAGGAATAGCCAAATGAACTATTAACCAACGCAGCCGGACTGTAAACCGGCGAAGATGAACTCCACCAGCAGGATGAGGTCGGTAATGTCAATCTCATCGTCGCAGTCGCCGTCGGCCCAGGCACCGAGCGTTCCGCTTCCGAGGAACATGTAATCTACCAGATGCACCAGATCAGATATGTCGATTATCCCGTCACTATTGGCGTCACCGTTAACCCCTGATTGGACCATGTTGATAGCCGCGACCGGGTCGATCAGACCGGTGCCGAGAAGACCCTCGAAACCTGGATTTAACGAGTCCACGTTGGTTGCCGACTGACAGATAACCGAATCAGCCTGGGCGCGAGTAAGACCGGGACGTACCGAGTACAACAAGGCTGCCATGCCGGATACAAATGGTGCTGCGAAACTGGTTCCGTCCCACCAGGCGTAGCTGGTATCGAGGAAGGGACCGTAAATCCATGTCCCCGGGGCGCAGACATTGACTTTCTGTCCGTAATTGGAGAAGTCGGCCTTCTGGTTAGTCGAATCGAGGGCGGCCACCGTTTGGCAATATGTCCGATTGGCTGGAAACGGGAAAATCACACCCTGGTCGGTGGAATCATTACCCGCCGCTGCCACCATCGTGATCGGGGCATGCCTCAAGAGTTTCAGGGCATCATCAAGAGCGGGGTGCTTCCCCACCATGCCCAGGCTAAGGTTAATGACGGAGCAGCTATCCTCTGCCGCCTGGAGAACGGCCTCGGCAACACTGTATCCGTCCCCCCGTCCGGCGGTATCAAGCACCCGATAGACGTAAATATCCGCATCAGGCGCTATGAGCCGTATGACGCCGGCTACCAGCGTACCGTGTCCCGAACAGGACCCACCGGGCTCATCGATGGCCAGTGAATCACCGTCGATGTAGTCCCAGCGCGAGACGATCTGTCCCGAATACTCGGCAAACTCAGGATGATCGAAGTTGACACCGCCGTCGATAAGGCCGACTCGCACACCCGAGCCGGTGGCCAGCGTATGAACCGTCGGTAGCTGCAAAGTGGCGGACGCCGGTTGCTCCTCAAAATCACCTGCCATTTGCTGGTCCACAAATGCTGAACTGCGCTGGAGTCCTTCCGGAGCCGTCAAGTAGTAGTTGGCGCCGCAGTATGCTACCATGGGACTTTTGCTGATTGCAGCGGCCAGATTCTCTGCATTTTGACCGTTTGGAATGTTGAGCAGCCAGCAGTCGGTCTGCGACGTGTGACCTTTGACGGAAGTACCGAACAGACTGTTGACGGAGTCGATAGAGTATCCGGGCTCCATCTTGCAGACCACCTCGTCCGGGGTGTAATGGCCCGGACCCTGTCCGGCGGTGGCGCCGGCAGTTAACAGCAAAAGGATGCTTGCGGTAAGCAGAGCTGTAATGTAACGGGTTAACTTATTCATGATTATCTCCAATGTCGCCCGCTCCGGTTACGGAGAAGGCCGCCCAGTGATAAGCCGAGGGATAATTCTCTCTCACCGTCAGGGCAGCCCGGCGGGCCGAGCCAAGTATATTCTCATCAGCTAAATATAGATCATAGAACGTCTGCATCCAAATAGAACTGCTTTCATCGGCGACCGGCCAATATCCTGCGATGACATTCCTTGCTCCCATTTCCAGCAATGACCGCACCAATCCGGTAGCTTCTTCTCCCGGCAGCGCCACTTGCTCCCCCGAGCGACAGGCGGCCAGGGTGACGAGATTCACTTGACAATCTCTCAGACGGAAATCGGCCGCAAACAGGGGACCACCATCAAGCACCAGGTATGAATAGAACGGATTGTCCTCACGGATCTCAGCGTGGCCGGAATAATGCCACAGCCTGGCTTCACCCGTCATCGGCCAGTCATCTCGACCGCACGTTTCATGCATTACGGCTCGGTCACCGGCCCGCTCGGCCAATCGCACGGTTTCGGCGGCGACCATTGGCAAACCACCCGAAATTCCGCGAAATATCTCCACCCGTTCTGAGGATGTTCTGACCTGACTGGCGGCTATGAAGTGCCGCAGGCTGGGAGCAAGAATGAATCCGTGTCGTTCTATCAGCGGTCGGTCATCGCAAACAAGAGCACCCCAGGGAAGATTAGCCAATTCACCCTCCGGGATGATCAGCAAATTCTCAACATCGGGATCTATTCTCAAACCACCCCACAGCCAGCTTCCGAGATCCTTCCACAACGCATGCTCTGCGGCCATCGACTCTTTGGTGCGGGCTGCCGCCGGCAATAGCTCTCTCTCCAGCAGAAATCGCCATCGTTGAAACCAAGCAGCCAGACGCTGTCGACCACCGGCGAAATGACAAACTCGCGTTCGGCCGCCGTCATGGACAAAGGCTACGATATCCTGGTCGTGGATGTGAAACTGTATGACCGGCAACTCTTGAGATACGGACTTGAAGCTTTCGGCCAACTCCTCCGGAGACTGCAGGGTCAGGCCGCAACTATCCTCGATGGCCAGCAACTCCTGACGAACACGTTTTTGGAGTCGAACGGCAGCTTGCCCCAGGCTCTTTCCTCGTTGTCCGAAGGTGCCGGATTGTTCGTTAATCTGATGGGCCAGACCGGCCACCTGGCTGGCCAGCCGACTCAGGCTCGCCTGAACCCGGGCTCTCTCGTCAGCCGCTACAGAGTCCCTATTGACGGGTGACCAAACTCCGGCCGTCTTGTATCGCTCCGACCAAACAGCCGCCCACAGAGGATCGTGCTCCAGGGTCGCGGCCACCAATCTGACATGCGGAGAAGATTGCCTGCTGCTATAAGCTGTTCGCAATTCCAGGGGAGGTAACTGAGCACGGACGACATCGAGCCTTTCAGCGGCTCGGCGCCACGAGCGGCAAGCTGCGCTGAGATTCCCCTGGTTCAGCTCAATATCACCTTCCAAAGTCTGCCAGAGGGCGTAAAGGTGGGGGACCTGATTGACCGCAGGGTTTTTGGAAAGGCGCTTCAGAGCCGAGCCGGCCCGGGGCAAAGAGATGATTTCTTTCAGGTCACACACAGCCTCCCAATAGGCCAATTGGGACCGGGAAAACAGCTTTCGGGCAGCCCCAAGTTCCCTGCGTCGCGCCTCGCTGTCGGTCTTAAGGTCGGCCGCCAGCAGTCGAACGGCGCCGGCGAAACCGACGTTTCCCTCGGCGTCGAATCCTGACCTGGCCCGGCTCATCGCCTTTTGGGCTTCACTCCTCTTGCCCAGGGCCAGAGCCGCCTGGCTCCGGAATAAGGACGCTTTGGCTCGTTCATAGCGTAGCTTCAGACGCGCGAATCTCTGCTCCGCCGTACGAGCGGCAGACAGGGCATCGTCATAGAGGCCCAGGCTCAAATAGACTTCCGCACGATCGAGAATGCAAAGCGCTTCGCCCCTTGGGTCACCACCCTCACAGTACTGTTGGCGGCACTTCTCAAGCTCGATCAAAGCACGGTGATACCGGCCACTCAGCATCCAGAGCCAGGCCAGGCCATACCGAACATCACAGGCATCCAAACTGAATCCTGCTTCGGTGTACATGTCCTCAGCTTGCCCGTATAGCTTCTCTGCCTCGTCCATTTCAAACAGTTGCACCAGCGTGTTGGCGCGATTGTAGTAGCAGCGGGCCAGGGCAACTCTGTTGTCGGTTGTCTCGAAGTATTCGGCCGCCTTTCGATACAGCTTTTC
>CBDUZQ010000036.1:0-12679 GCA_965371755.1 uncultured bacterium | reverse complement strand
ACCATTGTGGCTAACCGTCTTTCTCTGCGACCTCCGGAGAATTCGGCAAGCACATTGATGTGAAGAATGATCATATCCTTCTCGTGAGGCTCGTACATCATCTTTTTCAGCATAAGGTCCAGAAGTACATCCAACTTCGTGCCTTGCTTAATGTCAACGGGGGTATCATCGAAGAATCCGAGCCATTTCAACCGATGTATGATATCTGCATTATAATCAACCTTCAAACGATCGCTCAATTTGTGTTCAAGATCATCAGGCGATTCCAGGTTAATCAGAGACGCCGTGAATTGGCGGTAGGTTGTCCCTTCGAAAATGCTGACCTTATCACTATCAAACAGGCCGAGCGCGCTCACCATTCTCATATGATTACAATAGCCGGAAAACCGTAACAGCCCGCGGTAGAAAGAAACATCTTTGTCCAGGCCGAATGGTCTCACATACTTCTGTACATCTTTGTTGGGATATGATTCAAAGGTCCCTAACCCGTCTATATCCACATACCAGAAGTGTTCGAAGAGCTTATCACCAGGCACCTCGATTCTCTTTCCGTTCTTCAGATACGCTGCTCCAGTTTGCGCCGCCACGAAAACCGTTCTTGGATCCCAGGAGAACTTGTACCCCATCGGATTATTATTAGATTCATAGGAGGGCAGCCCACTGCCATACGAATCAAGACTGATCACACGGCCACCCTCTTCTTTGATCTCATCAAGAATCAATTGGGTACCGAAATGATCCATTCCCGGTACTTCGCCCAGTTCATTGAGAATCAGTATTCCCTTTTCCTTTGCTTCTTTTTCCAGGGCCAGTAATTCAGGAATCTCATAAGCCGTGGTAACCATGCTCTTGCGATTGCGCAAACAAGACTTGGCAACATGAATGTGAATCGGCTTGGGCACCATACTGATCGCGATATCAACCTGGCTGATCACCTCATCAAGAACCCCGGGATCATTATCAGGCCATGAAACGGCCTTGCCGGCGGACCTTCCTGCAATGACATGTTCTGCTTTTGAAACAGTCCTGTTTATCATTATCACCTGGTATCCACATGTTTCGATGAAATAGTCGACCAGGGGTTTGGTCATTAAACCGGCGCCAACGATCGCAACTGTTTTCATTTCCACCTCTCATTGAGAAGATATAGAATTCTCCATATGTCTATATGTGAAAGATACAAATGAATCTCCTTACATGCCATGTTTTATTGGGAACCAGTATGAAAGTGGGCCGGTACCCAGCCTGACGCCACTGCTGCTGACGGGCTTTTTCAATAGCCCCTTTTTTAGTACACCCATTTTTCAACAAAAGACTTGCGCTCTCCGGACTCGATTCGTAACCTCCTAAAAGAATGTTCCGTTGGGGGTGGCGAAATAAACACCGCCTGAGATTATACCCCCACGACCTGATCCGGGTAATACCGGCGTAGGCAAACGGAGATGTGAACCGCATCCCCACGGCCCGTGCAGGGCAACCTATCGATTCAGGACGGAATCTTGCACAAACCGTTAACGTTTAACGCGAGGTTACTGTCATGAAACACGCAACCACAGCCATCATCATGGCGATCCTACTGGCGGCGACCGGCTACGCTCTCCCCCTGGGCGGGAAGGTCGTTGACAAGGACGGCCGGCCCATCGTCGGCGCTTCGGTGGTCACCAATCTTGACGGCGTCGGCGCCGCCACCGACAACGCGGGGGAGTTCGAACTGCCGCCGAATGACGCCATCACCCGGGTCACGGTTTCGACCGTCGGGTATCGCGCGCGGCAATTCCCTGCCGACGACCTGCCGCCAACCATCAAGCTGGAACCGATGTTCATTCGTGGTGAGGATATCCTGGTTACTGCCGACCGAGCTCAATTTGGGGTGACGCCGGTGGCCTTTGACAATCTCTCGCGACAGGAAATCGAGCGAGACTACACCGTCGGCGAACTCCCTCTGCTGTTGAGTAGCACGCCCAACCTGCACGCCTTCAGCGATGGCGGAGCATCTCTTGGTTACAGCTATATGAAGATAAGAGGGTTCGACGACAAGCGGATCACCACCTACATCAACGGCGTACCACTCAACGATCCGGAAGATCAGGCCACCTATTTTGTCGACCTGCCCGATTTCGCCGCCAACGTCACCGACATTCAGGTGCAGCGTGGGGTGGGGAACTCGCTCTACGGAGATGCTTCCTTCGGGGGTTCGGTCAACATCGTCACCAGCGGTTTCAGTCGCGAACGGAAAACGGCGTTGTCGTTTGGGTACGGCGAGTATACTTCCGGCGGTCATTCGGTCAGCGACGTTTACAAACAGAGTCTTGAATACTCAACCGGATTGATCGGAGGACGATGGGCTTTCTCCGGTCGTTTCTCCAAACAGAAAACGGGTGGCTATCGCTATAACAGTTGGTATCATGGCTGGAGCTACTACTTCTCGATAGCCCGTCTCGACCCCAATATGTGGACGGAGCTGTATGTTTACGGGGGTCCGATGAAAATGCACCTGGCCTACTCCGGCGCGTCGCGTGAGGCGATCGCTCAGGATCGCCGCGTCAATCCCTGGCACACCTATTCCAATGAAACCGACAACTTTAATCAGCCGCACTATCATTTGCACAATATCTATCGAATCAACGAGCACACAACGCTATCCAATACGCTTTACTATATTCGCGGCAAAGGCTTCTACGAGCAGTTCAAGGGCGCCAGGTCATTCTATGAGTACAATCTGGACACATCGCTCACGGGCGGTCACGAGTCAGGTGATCTGGTCCGACAGCAGTGGGTGGAGAAAAACCAGTACGGCTGGAATCCTCGACTCGACATCGACCACGAGCGCGGCCGCCATTCACTCGGGGGTTCGTTTTACTATTTCGAGTCCGACCACTGGGGCCAGGTGGTGTGGGCACAGCACTTGACCGGCGTGTTCGATCCGCAACATCGCTACTACCAGTATTTCGGTAAGAAGTGGGTAGGGTCGCTTTGGTTGCAGGAGGATTACGATTTAACCAACCGTCTGAGTGTCCTGGCCACCGCCCAGATGCGTTATCAGCGCTATAGCTTTGATCAGGTGCGCATGGGCGCCTTCAAGGGCTACGACTACAACGTCGACTGGTTGTTCTTCTCGCCGCGCGTCGGTTTTAATTACGATTTCAGCAGCGGTTGGACCATGTTCACTTCCTTTGCCCTTTCATCACGCACCCCGACCGACGCCGCCATTTATGACGCCAACGATCCGTTCATTATGCCGTCTCTGGAGATCGAGTCGGTGTCACACACTGCTTCAGGTGACAGCGTCATCCAGTTCGGTGACCCCACCGCGGCCAGCGAGCGCGTCTACAACTTCGAATTTGGCGGACAGTACGGCCACTCGAAATACACCTTCGGGATCAATGGCTTTTGGATGGAGTTTCGCGATGAGATTATCCCATACGGCGGCATCAATGAAAACAACGGCCTGGTGATAACGGTCAATGCCGATCGTTCCGTGCACGCCGGACTTGAGTTCACCGGTGCGGTGAAACCCTCGGACGAAATCAAACTCGAAGGGAACTTCGCCTACAATTATAACCGAGTGAAGGAGTATCAGAAGGAAGTAGATGGGTTACCGGTCGACTTCAAAGACAAAACCATCGTCGGATTTCCAGACTACCTGGGCAATCTGATCGTCGCCTACGACGCCGGACCGGCACAGATCACGTGGAGGAGCCATTTCGTCGGACGGCAATACATGGAGTTGTATAACCTCAAGGATTTGTCCATCAATCCGTACTGGACATCATCGGTCTCGGTAGGTTACACCTTTGGTGATCTGCTTGACTTTGGCCGGCTCACTATCCAGGGAAGAGTCGACAACCTGTTTGACAGGAAACACGAAGTGTCCGGTTACGGTGACAACTATATCAGCGAGCAGAATGGACAGACAGTTGTCGCAGGCTGGGCCGAGTACTTCGTGGGACCGGAGCGGTCTTTCTACACTCAACTGCGATTGGAACTGTTCTAAGGAAGTTCCAAAGGTAACTCATGCATCCGGTTGACTATGGCATCATAGTTGTCTACCTCGGTCTGCTTCTCTGGTTGGGGTTGGCCCGTCGCTTGCGACGTGACAGCAGCGCTGCCGACATGATCCTCGGTGGGCGGATGCTCACTTTGCCCGCCTTTGTTGCCTCACTTGTCTCCACCTGGTATGGCGGCATTCTCGGCGTGGGGGAGTACAGCTTCAAATACGGTCTTTCCAACTGGCTGGTTTTCGGCTTGCCCTACTATCTCGCGGCGGCCTTGTTCGCGATCTTTCTCGCCCGTCGAGCCAGAGAATCGGAGTCGCTGACCATCCCACAGCGCCTGGGCTTGGCGTACGGCGACAAAACAGCGTTGGCTGGAGCCACCATCATCTTTGTCATGACCGTCCCCGCGGCGTACATACTAATGCTTGGCGTGCTCTGTCAGTTTTTGTTCGGCTGGCCGCCCTGGGTCGGTATTCTCAGCGGCACCATCTTCTCGATCGTGTACGTCTACACCGGTGGTTTCCGGTCAGTAGTGCGCACCGACCTGTTTCAGTTTGTACTCATGTTCGCTGGGTTTGCCGTGCTCCTGGTCATCCTCATCGCCGACTTTGGCGGCCTGTCGTTTCTCCGGACCAATCTACCCTCCGATCACCTGAGTTGGCATGGCGGCAATTCGGGATGGTATATCGCTGTTTGGTACGTGATCGCTCTGGCCACGTTGATCGAGCCGGCCTTTTACCAACGATGCTATGCGGCTCGGACACCGCAGGTGGCGCGGCGTGGCATTTTCATCGCCATTGGCTGCTGGTGCCTCTTCGATTTCATGACTACCAGTTGCGGTCTGTACGCGCGGGCACTCATGCCGGATCTGGCCGACCCGGTCGGCTCCTATCCGGCCCTGGCTCTGATGGTGTTGCCGGTTGGGCTGTTGGGCCTTTTCGCGCTGGCGCTGTTAGCGACGGTGATGTCGACCGTAGATTCCTACTCGTTTCTGGCCGCCTCCACCTACGGCAACGATATCGTCCCGCGGTTCCGACCTGGCGAAAAATCCCGGATCAGCTTCCATACGCGCGTGGGACTGTTCATCTCTACAATACTGGCCGTCATCCTGGCGTTGTTCTTTCGCTCCGTGGTCGACATCTGGCACGCCCTCGGTTCGATCGGTACTCCCGCCTTGTTGGTGCCGGTCTTCTTCGCTTTCGTGGGTCGAAGGCGACTGTCGCCACGTCATGCGTTTTTGTCGGTTGTGTCCAGTGGGTCGATCTCGTTGTTGTGGTACCTGTCGCAATTCCTGAACGCCGATGGGGTTTACTGGTGTGGAGTCGAGCCGATCTTTCCTGGGCTGCTCTGGTCGTTGATTTTGTTCGCGCTATTTTCGCGCCAGGTGGATGGCGGCGACTTGCCTAAAGGTCAATAGTTGGCTATATTGGGTCCGTTATGACGGAACCGATTTATATGTCCAAAGATGGCTTGATCAAGCTCGAGTCGGAATTGAAGCGCCTGAAGTTTGAAGAGCGCCCCAAGATAGTCGCTGAAATCAAACGGGCCAGAGAACTGGGCGACCTTTCCGAAAACGCCGAGTACCATGCCGCCAAGGAGACGCAGACCCATATCGAGCGAAAAATCTCCGATCTGGAATTCAGCCTCTCGCGGGCGCGGCCCATCGATACCGATGCCATCCCAACCGATAAGGTCTACCTGTACGCCAACGTGCTGGTCAAGGACCTCGGCGACGGTGAAGAGATCGAGTACACCATCGTGCCGCCGGGTGAAGCCGACGTCGACAACGACATTATTTCAGTTAAGTCACCGGTAGCGTCAGCCATGTTGGGGAAAGCTGTCGGCGAGACCGTGGACATAAAAGTCCCGGCCGGTACTATCAAATACGAGATACTGAAAATCTCCCGCGACTGAGAGTTGATTAACAGAAGCGTGTTCTTGAAACCCTTGCATTGGAAATCTCGGTTAGTAGTTCAGTTAGGAGAGCTGTTAATGTGTAAGGTGAAACAGGGAAGTAAGATCAAGGTGCATTATACCGGGCAGCTTGAGGATGGTACTGTATTTGACTCGTCGAAGGACCGTGATCCGCTGGAATTCGAGGTTGGTAGCGGACAGATCATACCGGGTGTAGATAAGGGTGTGATTGATATGAAAGTCGGGGAGGCCCGCAAGTTGACTATCAAACCGGAAGACGCCTATGGACCTTCCCAGGAGGACCTGATCGGCCATGTGGACAAGAGCGCGTTTCCGGATGACATTGATCCACAAATAGGGCAACAACTCCAGATGGACCGGTCAGATGGTGATCCAATTCAGGTTGTTGTAACGGCCATTGAGGGAGATAAGGTGACACTCGATGCCAATCATCCCCTGGCGGGCCAGACCCTCGTTTTCGATGTCGAGGTTACCGAAATCCAGTAGAGCATATTTGCGGATAGATAGCCTCGTTTTCTGCATGTGTTTGGTGAATCGATGGTTCGCTGGATGCTACATCTAAACCTACCAGAGCGCGTTAGCTTTTTAAGATGATTTCCGATTTGGGTACTACTTCACGGGATGGTCTCGGACTAACATTACGGCAAGCCGCTAATTGACAACTTGTCCGGAGTCTGTCGGACTATTCCGCATTTTGGATGATAGAAAGGGAACCTTCGTCCCGGTGCCGACCGCTCAGCCGTGGATCACTTGCCCTCTTTCACCAGCGTCATGATGTCGTGCACCAGGATTGGTTCGACAGTGTAGAATCCCTGCCCGTACTTGCATCCGGCTTGCAGTCCAAATGACCGCGCCATCGACGTGAGGGTATCGATATAGTCCTTCTCCTTGTCCGGATTCAGAAACTGTGATTCGTGGGCACTGAGGGCTTTGATCCACTGATCGAAGTACGGCGTTATGTCGGCCACGAAGTTTGGAGATACTCGTGGTGGCAGGAAATAGTGAAAAATCCGTTTCACCAGGTGCGGATCGCCCGGCAGATCGGCTTTCTTCAGTGAGGCGAGGTTGGCGGCATTGATGGCGATGACGCCGCACGCAACATGATCCGGGTGCGACTGACGGCGACCATGCCCCACGTGCGGGTATGGCGCCAGAACGATTTTCGGCTGTGTGCGCCGAATTACAGCGGCCAGGTCGAGGCGGTGCTGGTAGCTGTCTTCAAGGCGCGTGTCACCCCAGTCAAAAGTCCGGACTATGTCGACGCCAAGAACTTCTGCCGCTCTGGCGACCTCCCGCGAACGGATTTCGGCGTTGCCGCCCGTCCCCATTTCCCCCTCAGTCAGAATCACGATGCCGCAGCGATAGCCTCGCTCGGTGAGGCCGATTAGCACACCACCGGTGCCGACTTCGACATCATCCGGATGCGCACCTACTGAAAGCAGATCGTATGTAGTGTCGGTGTCAGTCATCTCAAAAAAAACCCGGAGACTCTCTGTCTCCGGGTGTAAGGTCTGTGATTCGAGTCAGTTTCCGGACGCGTTTGCCTTGAAATTGTCCGAGTGGAATTTCAGCATCTCGCGCAGCATCTCGTAAATATACTCGTGGGAGGTCGCCGGATTGCCGCTATAGCCGGTGTACTCTCTAACCGTCGGCGCATAACCTCGACCCTCCAGGGTCTCAATCCAGGACATAGTCTGGTCATGGAATCCGTACTCTGTCTCCGGACTAGTGGCGAACCACATTGCCACCCCATCCAGTTCGTTACCCGTTCCTATATTCTCGAGGTTATCGTCAAGCCAGAAATCCCAGATCGGTGGGTATGGTTGTCCGGTGTGGTCAAACGGCAGATGGAAATCAAAGTTGCGGACATCCTCTGTCACCAGTCTGGTGATCAGTGTCACCGAATCCTGGATAACGTAGCCCGGTGTCCCGCGAGTAGTATCGTTGATGGTAATCCACACTTCCTGTCTGTAGGGGGGGCTGGGCTCAGTATGAAACTCGATTGTATAATCCAGGAGAGTATCGTGGGGCGAGAGGGCCATGGCGCCGCCAATGAACATTCTCGATATTGGATAACTTCCTAAACTATCGAAGTCAGCTCGGAAGGCCGAGTCGGATGCGAAGCCACCCTGTTCGTTCAGCACGGCATAAGACATCAGATCCACCAATCCGTTGCCGTGCCCGGGAGAACCATCAAAGTCCAGTGGACCGTCAGCAACTGTGATTGACGAGAAAGCGCCCGGATGGATCAGAGCTGCTCTGAAGGCGCCGTACGCGCCGGCGCCCACACCACCGATTCCTCTCTGAGAAGGATCCATACTTGGATACTCCCAGGCCTCGCTGATGTAATCGACTAAGGTGCTGCCGATTAGAGCATCATAATCTCCCGCCGGATAGCTTGAGCCGGCATAGAAATAGCCTCCGAAAGCCTGCGCCGGGTCGGACGGTATGGTGGCGATGTACATCGGCTCAATCTCGCCGGTGAACATCATTTCATCAGCCAAGTCCTTCAGACCGTGGTTGAGATAAAAATAGGCGTCCTCACCGTGCGGTGGCAGCAGCAACAATAGCGGCAACTCCCTGGCGCCTGATCCACCATAGTGAATCGGAAACGATGCTCGCGGCATATACACCACTATTTTGATGAGTTGGAACTGGTTGCGTAGCTGGAACAGAAGCTCATCGAAAAAAACGTGATTCTTCGGGGATATTCCGCCGGTGGTGACATCGGATGTATCCATCAGAGATTCTCTGTCAGAGCAACTCCAGACGAAAGTCAGGATCAAAATCACCATCGACAGTATGAACATTGTCTTTCTTGCCATCTCTGATCTCCTCAAAAACGATAATTGAACGAAAACACCGTCTGGTAAGTAGCAGCCTTGAAATCACCGGCGAAGTTCTCCGGGTGACCGTCTCCATCAATATCCTCCAACTCTTCCACGCTGGCGTCAGGATACCGAGTGTAACTGGTGGATACGCCCAGATCCCACTGTTCCAGGTGCACGATGAGTCCCGTGCTGAAACTCAGTTTTGTGCCGAGATCGAAGAACAACGGATGAAACTGTTCATTCTTCCGGGCCGGTGACTGATCCATCGACACGCCGCCCAACAGTGTGACGAAGTCGGAGTAATCATAAGCGGCCCCGGCCATCAGTTCGATGGTGTTAGACCAGTCGACACTTTGGGCGATGTCGGACGTGAGGAACTCTCGCATGTCGGCAGCGGTGTCGGCCGGACCTATCAGGCCACGATGATTACTATACACGAAATTGAAACCATCGAATCGGGACCAAAGCGTATACTCCGCGTCAACGGTGACCAATAGTTTCTCTGACGCCTGGTAGGCCATGCCAAGGCCGAGCGAAGGCGGCAGCTTGAGAGTTGCTTCGTAGTCAGCCGAGTCGACAATCTTGTTGCCGGCCGTGAGCATGTGTTCAACCGTGCCGCCGGTAAAGAACTCCGGATTGAAGTACTGGGGCATGTAGAACTCCAGCGAACTCTCACCTTTGACGGTAATGTCGAACGGCACTGTGATCGTGGCCGCCAGAGTCATCTTTTCACTTTGTTTCAGCTTAGCCCCGACGTTCAAACCGAATCCCCACCCCTTTCCGTCGTTCGATGTCCATTCGGTTATTTTCTCCCAGGGACGAGCGGCCGGCGCCCAATCAGGATCGCGAGCCAGGTAGGGATTGGTGCGAAAGATAACATTGGTATACAGCAAATCAGCCCTCAGGAGTTGCAGACCCACCCCCAGCGATAGCTTGTCGTCGATATACTCACGGGCGGCTGTTAGTTGAAAAGCCACGACGTCGAAGTTGTTCTGAAACTGATTGTCCGGAAGAGTCAACTTGCTGTTGTACGTGGTCAGCGGTTGGTAAAGATTCCATTTAACGTTGTAATCAAATGGTTGGTAGATCGAAAACCCGAACACCGACTCGCCGAAAACCGGAATACGCAAGGCCAGACCGGCTGACGGATTGTTCAGGATTTCATCGAAATTGTAGCCCAGTCGATCATTTATCATGCCCGTTTCAAATTCACCACCCCAACGGTAGTCGGGAGTGATCTCATTACGGTACTGGAACAGGGCCAGATTGGCCCCCAGTTGGTTGTCAAGCAGGTCGGCATAGCCGGCCGGGTTGTAATACGCGGCGCTCCAGTCGTCGGCTACGGCGCGAAATGCGCCGCCCATGGCGGTAGCCTTAGACCCCACTCCAAGCGCCTCGAATCCACTCGCCGCGACTCCTGACGACAAAAGTAAGAGCACAGCCATACCCGTTGCCGATACCCTAACTATCCCCATTCTTGTCTCCATCCAATTAAGAAAGCCAAACATTTTGTTTCCCATCCAAATCCTCAACCGTTGCCCCGGCGATTCTCGGGTCAATCGCGACCCTCTCAGAACCGGGTCATTGCTGTTGCTCTAACCAAATGCGAGCGCCATCGTTAGCCTCGAAAAAGCAACCCGCCAACTTACACAATGCCTCTCGGCTTGTCAAGAACTCCTCCGGCTTTTTTGAGCTTGCGCCCGTTGGCCGAATGATCGCCGACAGCCCGCATGACGGGGCACATTAAGGGACGTAGTGAACCGAGTGGATGTCTAATGGAAAGAGGCAGAATAATGGGGCGAAACGCGGTATGGTTTTCGAGTCGGATTCTCTCCTCCAGTCACCCCGGTTTTCCTCTTGTCACAAAAATCGGGCGGGTGGCCCTGACGTTCGACCGCGTTTCTCTCTTCGGGGATATGTGATTACGACGGGCCCGACAAATATCCGGGGCACCCTTGCTTCGGAGGGAGAGGGGCAGCCTCAGGACGTCTGCCATCCACACCGGTACCCCACCCAGAGCGCCGGCGTCGGGTGGGATTCGTTATCTTCGCACATGGGGATCCCACCTGTCGCTCCGCTTTAGGTGGGGTACCAGCACCAGCATCTCTAATTCGGTGACCCGTTCAAAGTCCCCTGTTGAGAGGGGCGGCCAAAGGCCGGGGTGTGTTCTTCGTGACTACTTCTTTACGCGGTACATCCGCTTCACCGGGAGTGTGTAGCGGGTGCGGTCGGCATCGTCGATTTCGAACGTGACCGAATGTTCGAATTCAGTCTCGACAGCATCGTCATGCACGATTATCCCACCCCAGGCGGAATCATGCGCTTTGACTATTTCCGGTAACTTGACCTCGAACACATGATCGGCGTGGTCGATCAGTGTGATCTGGTAATCAACGCTATCCTTGTTGTGAATATAGAACCTGGCCCTGGTTCGCGGTTTGGGTTTGAATTGGGAGACATCCAGTCGGGCCGGGCTCAGATGGATAGGCATGATCGTGTCCGGTTGCGGCAATAACTCGGATGAAATCTTGATGTACTCTTTGGCCTCCCCGATATTGGTCTCGAAGTGAGTAGTCTTACTGACGTAACCCCGGTAAGACTTGGTGGAGAAAAACAACTCCAGCGTCGTCTGCTCCCCGGGAGCAAGTACCGAATCCCCAAGCGGTGCTTTGGTACAGCCGCAGCCCGTTACAATTTTGGTGATCCGAAGGGTGTCGTCACCGGTCGAGGAAATGGTGAAACGATGACTGACCACCGCATGTTGTGAAATCCGACCGAAATTGAAAGCATCTTCGCTGATCTCTATCGCCGGACCAGCCTGTGTCGAGGCGCCAACGATCAGCCCGCACACTATTATTCCGGCGGCGGCTATGGCAGCTTTGCGTATGTAGCGTCTTATGGGAATCATTGATCCAAACATAGCTTCAAACCATTCATGGTTGTTAATCTTCGATGGTGAGTAGTTGTATTGCGTCTACTCAAATGATGGTGAACAATCGATCGAAGCGAACCTTATCTTTGAAGTGTACGGCTTCATGGATGAACATCCTCGGCACCGACAACGGGTCCTTCCAGCTAACGTCAGGTGATGGCGCCCGCGAGTCATCCCACGACCAGTGGATCATCAACGCTTTGCCCACTATCAAATCATTCGGCACCGGACCCCACCAGCGTGAGTCGTATGAATTATCACGGTTGTCGCCCATCATAAAGAAGTGATCCGGGGGCACTACCAGCGGTCCGAAATCATCACGGACCGGCCGGACCCGCCGCTGACCGGTCGGCAGAGTGTCGGTATGTTTGGAGTCATCCGGCTCCGGGAACGGCTGACCGTTGACGTGAAGTTGCTTGTTTCTAATTTCGACAGTGTCGCCGCCGACCGCCACACATCGCTTGATGTATCTGGTAGCGGAGTCGCCGGGAAAGAAAAAGACCACGATGTCGCCGGGTTCAGGCTCTCTCAGGGCGGGGAAGCGGAAATCTACGAAGGGCAACCGGGCGCCGTATATGAACTGGTTGCAAACCAGGAAATCCCCTATTAGCAGCGTATCCTCCATTGAGGCCGACGGTATTTTGTAGGCCGCCAGGACGCTGGTTTTCAGTAGCACGAAGAGAGCGGCGTAGATTGCTATTTCCCGAAGTGTCCGCCAGCCGGAAAAATCGGCGCTTCTCGCTTCTACCGATGGTTTTGGCCCAGCCGCGCTTTCTGGTTGGTCGTTTCTCATTGGTCCGTTAGGTGTCTCTTTCTCAACCTATCACTAATTGTCTTATACGTACATTGGAGCTTTTTGTCTCCGCCCATTCGGCTTTTTGGGTAAATCGGATGATCAAGGTTCCCGCTGTACCCGTCGATCGTTAGGACACCAGGTTGAAAAGTCGTTTCCAGCGGACTTTGTCAAAGAAATGAACGGCGTTGTG
>CBDUZQ010000035.1:0-12695 GCA_965371755.1 uncultured bacterium | reverse complement strand
GTCTCATCGAGCATCCGCGTCTGGTCCGCATCCTGAATCATCAGCGGAACCACCAGGTAAGGATAGACGACCGTTCCCTTAAGCGGGAGGATCGACAGCGTTTGAGTGTCGATAGTTTCTTTATCCGGTTTGTCCGTTACACTTATCACATCAGCCTCTTATCGAGTTCGGTGTCATTTCAAACTGTACGATACGATTATCGGCAAACCCGCTCAAGTATTGAACAGGATATGCCTGCCCTGTGTTTCCGCAAGGTCGCATTCAGACATTGAATCGAAACAGGATCACATCACCATCCTGAACGATGTAGTCCTTTCCCTCCAGGCGTGTCTTACCGGCAGCCTTGAGCGCTGGTATCGTTTCGTACTTGATGTAGTCTTCATACGGTGTCACTTCGGCGCGGATGAACCCGCGCTCCATATCGCTATGAATCACCCCGGCCGCCTTATGGGCCGTCGTGCCATACGTGATCGTCCACGCCCGCACATCCGGTTTGCCGGTGGTAAGAAATGAAATCAGTCCCAGCAGCGCGTACGATTTCTGAATCACCTTGTCCATCGCCGAGGCTGTTACCCCAAGGTCGTCAAAGAACGCCTGCTGTTCCTCAGGCGAAAGCGTGGCCAACTCCATCTGGATCTTACCACAAAGGGTGGCCAGTTCGCGTTTGCCCGGCTGGATCAGGTGGGCGTACTTATGATAGATCGCATCCTGATTCGGCAAGTCGTCTTCGGCGATATTAAGCATAATCAACAACGGCTTCTTCGATAGAAACTGGTAGTTGCGCATACGTTTCTCTTCACCGGCCTCAAGCTCCAGGTGCAACAGCGGTTGCTCGGCCTCAAGCGACTCCCGACACTTTTGGAGCAAGTCGATTTCCAGTTGAAGCGTCTTGTCGCCCGTCAGCTTTAGTTTGCGCGACTTATTCTCGATATTGTTCTCCACTACCACCAAATCGGCTAACATCATTTCGTCGGTGAGATTGCCGATAAACCGCTCGGGGTCAGCCTCGGTGGAGAAGGCATCGATCACCATAATCAACGCATCCATCTCGCGCAATTCGTTGGTGACCTTGAGTCCGGTCGAGTCTTTTCCCTTGCCGGTGAAGCCCGGAGCGTCGAGGAACTCAATCTCGGCATAAGTATGCTTGTCCGGCTGCATCAGTTCGGCCAGCCGGTCGACCCGTTGGTCGGGCACCTTTATGACCGCCCGGTGCGACGCCTGGCTGTAGTCGCCCACGGCTTCCCGCTGAGAGGCAGCAGCATTGAATACGGTCGTCTTGCCACACTGTGGTTTGCCGATGATACCCAGTTTCATGCCGTGAAAGTATGCTAAGCACAGGGTGATAGCAAGGAAGATGTTCGGCAGAGTGGAAACGTTGATAGCGGATAATCTGAGCTCAACTGACCTCTATCCCTGCGTCGGTCCGGAAAAAGTGCGGCGTGATTATTGACAGCAGGCAGGCGAACGGCTATTCTGAAATGACAGGGTGACGACGGAGCACTTCTTAGTGGGACTTCTTCGCGCGTACCGTTGTCTGTCCCGTTGACTGGCCGGCGCATCCGCAAAGAGCGGCCCTTGGGCTGGTCGGATACGCCGACGAGGATCACTCACACGAAGAGACTGGAGACAACGCTATGTATCCCTTGCTGAGCTATCGTGGACAGGAAAGGTGGGCGATGTTGTCGCGGGAACTTGGCGTCAGGCTGACGATGTCATGTTCCTTGATCCGGCGACCGGCAGCTCTCATCGTGCTCATACTTTTCTTGTCCGGCCCTCTCGTCAGCGGCCAACCTTCGGCGGACACCGAATCGGGGATTCTCACCGTGGACTACTCGGACCTGGTGGATCGTGATGCCCTGGTCCACGATGGTTCCACTGTGGGGATGGCTCTGGCCGACCGGACTCTGAGAGGTCAGGTGCAACCGTTTGTTGAACCTTACTCCAACCTGCTTTCTCATGCAATCGAGATGGTCCTTGGCCGTGATTCGTTGGCGCACCAGAGTGTCGCCGAGCGCTACCCGGTCGGTTCCAGTCAACCCGCCTGGGTCGCCATTTTCAGAGCCGGACGGATTCATGCGACCAGCGACGGTCACAACCATGCCAGGATGTTCCTTCCCGGCATAGAGGCCGAGGCTGCGTATCGGGAGCACTATCCGGTGATCAGACATTGCCTTAACAGCCTCCTGCCGACTGATGGTTCCCCGCTGACGGTCGAGGTTTACGCCTACGAGAACGATTACCGAAGGCAACAGTTGAGTCTCAACCTGAGGCCGTACATTGTGAGAAGTCGTAGTTTCCTCTCCGACAAAACTCCCGTGGACCTGGATCAACTAGCAACTTTCTTCCGGCGCGGCGGATGGCTTGAGGGTGGTTGTCTCGATCACGAAGAAGGTCTGGTGCTCTACGCCAGGTCGGGTGAACCGCCGACCGTGGATGGACATCTGGTATCCCTATCGGATCTCGCGGTGGCATATCGGGCAGTGTTTCACGCCGGTGACAATGTGGCGTACCAGAGTCTGGACGCGCATCGCGATCCGACTATGGCTACCGCCAACTTCGGTGGTTTTCTGGAAGATACTCGCCTCGGCGCCGTCTTGCTGAAGGCCGACGAACGCTTCAAGACGATAGCCACCGGTCTGGATGCCGACGATTTTGAAGACCTGAGGGATCACGCTCGCCGTCATATTGGATCGTTCCTGACGGTATCCGAACGCGGCTTGATGACCACCGACGGGCAGGGCGGGACCGGTTGGGTTTCGACGCGAATGTGGTTCTATCCCGACTCGGTTCAACTGGAATCCGACGACAATTATGAGTGCGCCTCTATTATCAAGGCGCAGTTTCTGGCCGACGCCGAGCGCATGGCGGAAGATCCCGACGGTTCCCACAAGCGACAGGGTGTTGAGAATGCGCCTGTGTCGCCAAGCATCCTGGCGGGCCTTGAGCATCTCAACCATAACTACAGTCAATACGCTGCGGCCTTTCCGGTTTTCGGAGAACTGTCGACGGTGGCCCGGCTGATGGGTATCTGCAGTTGGTTGCACCGGGCTGAGGCGGATTGGTTGGATTTGGACGACTTGCTCTCCGTGATGCTGCCGGATAAACGGACCATCAGGGAACGGCAGCAACTCCTGGCGGCCGCGGGTATGACATTCACAGCAAACCAGCGGTTGGACCACGACTACGTAGCCAGGTTCTCCGAGACGGTGTGTCTGAACCAGGTTCTCTCGTCAACCGAGAATGTGAGGACCAGGGACGAACTTAAGCGCTTGGTGAAGTGGGCTGCTGATGAGATCGAACTCAGAACGCCAGAGGAGGTGGGTAAGCGTCAGGAGGCTTTGGATGCGGAGACGCAGGCAATCGAGAGTATGCAGATAGAGATGGAGAGCATTGCGCGCGAACTGGAAAAACCGGACGCCACAGACAACCTGACCCGGTACAACGAACTTGTCGATGAACACAACCGCCTCCTGGACTCATCGAACCATCTGATCGATCAATACAACGAACATGTTGCCACATTGAACAACGTAATTGGCGGCAGAAGCGTGGTCTCCAGAATATCAGGGGGGATCGACGTCAACCCCAAGAGCTTCTCCTTTGGGCGAGGTTCGCGGGAACAAATTCGCCAACGGCTTCAGACCACTGGCTTGATTGTAAGCAGTGCCGGCGGAGTCGACGGGCCACCGGAGAGCGCATCCGTAGCGGGCAGCGACGAGCCGCCTCACGACCTTCACGCGGAGAGAGACTCATCAGCGGCAGGGAATGAACCTGATGGAGCGTGGAGCGTCCTGTCCAGCGAACGTTCACCGGACGGTTCCTGGCGAGAGGTTATAAGCCTGGGTAACAGTCGTATCAGAGAGAGAGTCTTTCACCCAGGTTCTCAGACCCTCCGGATCGAGGAACGACTACCGGATCGACTCATTGATCGGATTACAGGTCGGATCGTAGGCGGTGGGCATATCGTCTTCAGTCGCCCGACCAGCGTTGACTGACACACCGAACTCATCTGACCGGGGAATCAATGGAGAGATCAGATGCACTTCGACCGAGGCGCGCTACCGAGCAGGTGGACACGGCGGCGGCGCCGGCCCCCCGGTGAAGGCGTAGTCGACCAGATAAACAAGGTCGCTGATGTCAATGGCGCCACTGGCATCGATATCGCCCTCCTCAAAGCACGGTGGCGGCGGGCCGCCGGTGAACATGTAGTCGACCATATGCACCAAGTCTGAGATGTCGATATTGGGTGCACCGTCGTGATTGACGTCGCCGCGCCTAACACAGCAGGGTCCACATAGCTCGACAAACGCTCCCATCAGTGCACCGCAGCTATTGCCCGAAGGCAGGCAGGGCGAACCTTCCATCAGCCGATAATCTCCCAGAGCGGTGTCGCAGAAAAGCGGGTCGGCCGAGATGTTGCCGAAGTTATCAGCAGCGCCGTGATTAGGTCCGGCGTCCCAGTTACCCGAAGGATTACCGTAGGAATTGTTGCAGAAAGCTACGGTGTCGTACTCGCTCCATTCCGCCTGAACGCCTGTCGTCTGGTTGAATGCAAAAATGCAGTTGGATACATATAAATCGTTGTACCGCTGATCCGGCGGTGTGGACCCGCCCTCTTTGGGATAGCTGAACCACCAGGTGAGTCCCTGGAAATTATCTACAACGGTACACGATGATATCAGGAAATCACTATACATGGTGAAGGCGAAGATCCCGCTCTGGCCGTTACCCCGCACCAGACAGCTATCCATGCGCAGATTGCCGGACCACGGCACCGCGACACCGTGGCCGCCATTGAATGAAACCTCTGAGTTAGTGATCCGGGCATTGGCCCCCTGGAGATGGACACCGGCGTCGGTGTTGTTTAGAATCTGACAATTGACAATATGCGGACGGGTGGGCCAATCATAAGTGACAACGCCATCACCGTGATTGTCTCGGATGATGCAATTGCTAATGGTTGGTGACGAGGTTGAGCAGAAGACGGTTCCACTTTCATAATATGATTCATACCCGAAAAGCACCTCCCATCCATCGGTGATTGTAAAACCCTCAACCACAGTTGTCGAGTCCTCCCCACCAACAAATCTCAATCCGATATGCGGTTCAGCCTCGGTGCCATCGCAGTCGATGATGGTCGCTTCCGGTCCACTCTCAGACATCAGAACCAGGATCTTCCCTCTAAACTCGATGTCACGGTTGCCGTCACCTGTGTAGGTGCCGGCGGCGCAGATGATTGTATCACGGGCTGAGGCTGAATCGATGGCCGCCTGAATCGTGGGCGCATCGCCTGAGCCGTCCGGCTTGACATACCAGACCAGCACCACTTCGCAACTATCGCCAATGCCGTTCTGGTCGGAATCTTCCTGCTGCGGATTGAATATTTCCGGACAGTTGTCAATATCGTCGACGACACCATCGCCGTCACCGTCGGATGCGTCGGAGCACTGCACACCAAAGGCGCCGATCAGCGAGCCACATTCATTGAGAACGTGACCTGGGGCGCAGGGAGACAGTTCATCGATAAAATAGTTCTCGTTGGTTGTATCGCACATCAGCGGGTCGAATGACATGTTGCCGAACTCATCGCCGGGGCCAAAACCGACCTCTGGCCAATCACCGATGGTGTTGCCAAAAGAGTTGCAACATTCAAAGTCAACGAAAGGCATTCCGATGACTTGAATTCCAGTACTGTCATTGAAGGCAATCAAATTGTTGGAAAACAGGGCCGCTCTATCCACGTCTACGTCCTTGGGTGCTTCCCACCCGTAGGAGATTCCATGGCTGTTGCCGACAAATGTGCAGTTGTTTACTTCGCATCCACCCTGTGAGCCAAGCAAAATGTATACGCCTGAGTTGAAGTTGTGATGAATATTGCAATCCGACATCCGCAGGTATCCCGACCACATTACCCATACCGAGCCGGAATCGTTGTGCGAAATTTCGGAGTTTGTTATCTTCAGGTTACCCTCTTGCGCGACGACGGCATGGCCGTTGTTATTCGAGATCAGGCAACTGTCAAGCTGGAGCCCACCGCCGAGTTCCGGCGCCAGGGCATCGGTACAGAAAAAGGCGTTGCCATCATTGCCAATGACCGCACAATTCACAAAGGCCGGGGCGGAAAGGGAGCATAGGATAGCTCCGGCGCTGTTGTAGATACCGAAACCGGTGTATGCTCCAGTTATGGTGAAGCCGTTGACTATCGAAAGCGAGTCTTCGCCGCTATGGAAATAGAACGCGCCGTGTGGATCTAAGTAAGTTCCTTCACAATTGATCGTAGTCACGTCAGGACCATCCTCTGAGATCACGATGATCTTCTTTCCGTTGAAGTCCAGATCACGGTTGCCATCGCCAAGGTAGGTTCCGGCCGCGCACAGAACCGTATCAAAACTCTGCGCCGAGTCCAGAGCTTCCTGAATCGTCGGCAGGTCACCGGTCCCATCCGCCTTGACATACCAGACAGTAACTGGGTCACAACTGTCCCCAAGGCCGTCCTGATCGATATCTTCCTGTTGTGGATTGTAGTTATCGGGGCAATTATCCATGATATCGGCTATGCCGTCGGCGTCGGAATCGGCAGGGGAGTCACAACCGGTCACGACATCGTAGGCGCCGATCAGCGTGCCGCATAAGTTCAGCGGACTACCGGCTGCACACGGTGAGAGACCGTCGAGTTGATAGGTGAGAAAAGTCGTATCGCAGAACAGCGGGTCGAAGGAGATATTCCCCACGGTGTCGCTTCCAAGCCCGTGATCCCAACTCGGCCAGTCACCTTGTAAGTTTCCATACGAATTGTTGCAGTGTGCCGGCCAGAAGATACCAACGCCGCTGGTTTCAATGCCCCTTCCCTGATTGAAAGCCACTAGAGTATTGCTGAGCAATTTTGTGCCACGGTCGCCGCCGTCCTTGGGCGGGTCTTCGTAGAAGTGAATACCGTCGCCTGAGTTGAACACGATTGTGCTGTTGACAATTTCAAAGTTCGCACCTAAGCTGGTGATAAGATCGATGCCGTACATTCCGTTGTTATCTACGAGCACCTCCGACATCCAGAGAGATCCTTGCCACCATGTTTGAACACCGCCTGAATCGTTCTGAGAAATCACCGACCGATAGACCCTGACTCCTCCGTCGTTTATGCCAATGCCCAGGCCGTCGTTGTTGTAAATCACGCAGCTATCCAACAGTACACCGTAGTCCAGCGATGGGGAAAAGATGTGGTAGGAGTAGACAGCATTTCCAGTATTGCCGGTGATAACACAGTTGACGATAGCCGGCGCGGATGAACTACACTGTACGATCCCCCCATCGTCGTCCCAGGGTTCGTTATACCAATAGCCGTTGGTCATTGTGAACCCGTTCACGATAGCCAGAGAATCCTCGCCGTTGTGGAAGCGGAGCGCCTGATGCGGCTCCGATACCGATCCACCACAGTCGATAGTGGTGACACCCGGGCCGTTCTCGGAGCGAAGGACGATGCTCTTCCCGTTGAAATCGAGATCGCGGTTGCCGTCCCCTGAGTAGGTTCCCGAAGCCACGAGCACCGTGTCGAAATCGACTGCCCCGTCAATCCCGGCCTGAATCGTGGCCGAGTCGCCCGGAACATTGATGGTTACAGCCAGGCTTCCACCGGCATGGACGAGCAACAAGAGCGCCAATAGTACAAACCGTAAGTGGGCCATGGTACAACACTCCCTATGTATACCTGAATGGTGTGGCGAAACCGCAGTGTAGACCCGCGGAGATCCCATCCTTGATGGAACGAGCACTATGCTTCTTCACAAAGTTCCATTGAAGTAATTTGGTGCACTTACTGCAATATAGTTCGAATCCTTATTCTGTCAAGCTGGCCTTTCACACATTTATCGGGGCCATTCCCTCTCGAGTTTTGCTTCTTGCGGTAGGTTGCCAGTGCGTAGTTTTAATTGACGTCACCGGTCAGGCCGCCTAAATTGCGACGACGGATGGTGAAGGATGAAAGATGCAAATAGATTCCTCGGTTTTCAAAGCCTATGATATTCGCGGCACCGTTCCCGACCAGTTAAACGGTGAAACGGCCTATCAAATCGGTCATGTCCTGGCTGGCTTCCTCAAACCGAAGACGATTGCCGTCGGACGTGATATGCGAATGTCTTCCGCCGAGTTTCTCGATCAACTCGCGCGTGGAATCAATGATGCCGGGGTCGACGTCATCGACTTGGGACTAACCTCGACCGACGGACTCTACTTTGCCGTCGGCAAGTTCGGTTATGATGCCGGAGTTATGATTACGGCCAGCCACAATCCCAAAGAATACAACGGCTTCAAGATATGCCGCAAGAACGCCGAACCGTTATCGGGCCAGGACGGCCTACAGCAGATCCTGAAGATCATTCAGGAAAGTGACGAACTTAGACGGTTGCCATCGCGAGGGATGATTGTGCGCAAGAATATCGGTGAGGACTATGCTGCTCACTGTCTTTCGTTTATCGATGCGAGGGCCGTCAAACCATACCGAATCGTGATCGATGCCGGCAACGGTATGGCCGGGATGACGCTGCCGCCGGTTCTCGATCAACTGCCCATCGAGGTTGTCCCCCTTTTCTTCGAGCTGGACGGCAGCTTCCCGAATCATCCGGCCTCGCCGATCGAAGTTGAGAACCTGCGCGATTTGCAGGCGAAGATCAAAGAAGTCAAGGCCGATTTCGGGGTGGCTTTTGACGGTGATGCCGACCGGATGTTTTTGGTCGACAAGTTCGGTACGCCATTGGGTGGCGACGTCGTCACGGCTTTGGTGAGCAAATCGCTGCTGTCGAAGCATCCAAAAGAGACTATTCTCTACAACCTGATCTGTTCACGGGCCGTTCCTGAACTAGTCGAACGACTCGGCGGCATACCGGTTCGCACTCGCGTTGGACATGCGTTTATAAAGCCGTTGATGAAGAAACATAACGCCATTTTCGGCGGCGAGCATTCCGGCCACTTCTACTTTCGCGACAACTGGTTCGCCGATTCCGGGCTGATCGCATTTCTGGTCTGTCTGGAACTCATCTCCGGAGAGGACCGACCGCTGCATGAGATGGTGGCGGAGATCGATCCGTATTATCGCTCCGGCGAAATCAACAGCCGGGTGGAGTCGATCCCAGCCAAGCTGGAGGCGGTGACGGCAGCCTTCTCAGACGACCATCAGGACACCGAGGACGGTCTGACGGTGCAGTCCGACCATTTCTGGTTCAATCTGCGCCCTTCCAACACCGAACCGTTGTTGAGGTTGAATATCGAGGCCAACAACAAGGACCTTCTGGAGGAAACCAGACAGAAGCTCCTGGACATAATCAGGTCGTAGTGATATGCATGAATCCCGAGCCAGAATACTGGTAGTCGACGACGACACCAATCTATTGGATCTGCTGGTCGACACTCTGAGCGGTGTAGGCTATCAGGCGGTGGGTGTGCCCGATGGTGTCACCGCACTGGAGCGTCTGAAAGATGAGAAGTTCGACCTGATGATTTCCGACATTAAAATGCCGGGGATGGACGGTATTGGACTGCTCAAGAGAGTTCGCCGCTACTACCCTCGGATGCCGGTGCTTCTGATCACCGGTTATCCTTCGGCCGAGATGATCGGTCGGGCCTCGGCTGATGGATTTCTGGCTAAACCGTTTCGTATCTCTCTTATTGAAGAACTGATCGAAAGCACTCTGGCCGGAAAACCGGAGCGGATAACCGGTACTCTTCGAAGCATCATGGTTGTTGACGACGATGATTCTTTCCGCGAAACACTCACCGATATGCTGCGGGCCAATAACTACGTGCCCCTCTCCGCCTCCAACGCCGAGGAAGCGCTCAGGGAACTCGAAAACGGTGACATTGACGCCGTCATCACCGATATTCGAATGCCCGCCACTGACGGCATCACGTTGATGAATAGAATCAAAGAGAAGAACCCTGAGATGCCGGTGATTCTCACTACGGATTTTGCATCCCAATACGAGATCGAATCCGATCCGACTCTGGCGTCAGCCGACGGGTTTCTGCAGAAACCGTTCAAAGCCGAGAGCATCATCGGTCTCCTCGACCAACTGTCTGCGGCCCATGCCGGCAAGGCCGGTTAGACCGCTCATGGTCACCTGTGACCTGGACCACTCATGATTCGCACTGGCTATGATGTCAACGCCCTGGCTCACTCAGCCTACGGCGGTATCGCGCAGGTTTGCTATCATACATTGAGGCAGGTCTGGCAACACCCTGAAGTAGCGGCGCAGGGCTACTACCGCTCGGGGCAACCGTCCGAGGAGCTAATCAGTGAGCTGTCCCTTAAGAAGATGTCGCTGGGCGACCGGTGGTGGGGAGAGTCGTTCGACATCGTCCACGGCCTTTGCCACCGGCTGCCGCGATTGAGAGGGCGTCGATCGGTCTATACGCTCCACGATGTCTGGAGCCTGTATCCGAACCGGTATCAAAGTTCGTCGTTTCAGAAGAAGATCGGCGCTCGTATGCGCCGCGAACTGACTTTGGTCGACTTTGTCGTAACCGACAGCGAGACTACTCGCACCAATCTGCTCGAACTCGACCTCGTACCTCCTGAGAAAGTAGCGGTAGCTCACCTTGGGGTCGAGACTCCGTCCGACAATGAAGATCCACTCGTGCCACCGGCGTTGGCGGGTCTGGTCGCAACCAGGTATGTGCTCTTTGTGGGTCGGCTGGAGTATCGCAAGAACCTGGGCCATGTGGTCGATGCGGTCGCAGCGCTGCCGGGAGTCAACCTGGTGCTGGTCGGCCAACCCGGCTTCGGCTATGAAGAAAGTGTCAAAGAGCAATTGGGCAGAATCGATAGCACCCGGCTCCATCTGTTCGATAAGGTGAACGACCATGAGCTTTCCGCACTGTATCGCCATGCCATCGCCACCCTGCTGCCGTCGTGGGAGGAAGGGTTCGGAATGCCGATTTTGGAGGCTATGAGCCATGGCTCGCCGGTTATCACATCGAACTGTTCGGCCGCCGCTGAAGTGGCAGCCGAGGCAGCCGTCCTCGTACCGCCCGACGACCCTGTCGCCTCTCAAGCGGCCATCCAACGACTGCTTGATGACCCGCCCTTCCGCGACATGCTGATCCAGGCCGGCCGGACCAGGACTGCTTCGTTCACCTGGGAACGCTACTTCGATCGACTGGTGACCATCTACCGGCAGGTTCTGGATAGCTAAGAGGGCTGCAGCTATTGGACTCTGGCTTTCGCCAGTGTTCGCGGGATCCCTGCAGTCCCGTCGCCACTCTGGCCGTATTGCACAAAAACCGGACATCTCTGTCAAATATATAGTTGACAGATATGGAATCTGTCTTACCTTTGGGGTAAGAAGCGTGTTTCTCAGGAGGGAACATGGTTGTGTCCAAAGTGCTTTGTTGGTCCGTGCTGGTGGCAGTGCTCACCGCTGCCGTTACTCAGGCTTCAATAGAACTGGTCGAAGAAGCCAACTTCACCGTTCGTGGGCTGAGCGGGCAGATCGAGCAGATAAAGTTCAACGACATCGACGGCGACGGTTTCCCGGAAGTGCTGGCTTCGGATGGGCAGGACATTGTGCTGTATTCCGTCACCGGGGATTCTGTGATCTTCGCTTCATCACTGGATTCGTATTATCTAGCTTGGCCAGTCAACCATCGGATTGAGTTTGCGGATGTGAACCGTGATTCGGCGCCGGATATCATCGTTGGATACTACTATCGTCGATCACACCCCCAGTGTCCTTTTTTGTGCCGAGTCACCTGCTACGACGGGGCCTCGAACTTCACATCGCAGCATTCCGTCTCACTGGTCACCGGCAACGAGTCAATAACGGGCGTGCCAAAGAAGTGGCTGTCGTTGCTCAAGGCAGTTGACGTCGACGAAGATGGATATGATGAACTTGTGGCCGCCTCTCAGCAACTAATCGCATGCCCGGTTGAATCCATGGAACATGAATTCATGGCCGGAGAAACGTATCTCTTCCAGTCATTCCCCGACTCTCTGGCCTGGAGAAAGGACTGGCTATTGACGGACGTTCGAACGGGGGTGCCATCTGACAGCCTGGGGTCGGCTTTGATGGGTACAGTTTACTGGCGATCCTGGAACGGAGGCCATGGTCAAGACTACAGCTATGTTCATCAGTACGCCAGAATGATCTCGGAAAGCGGTGATCTCAGCAGCGCGGGCTTTCTGAACCACTGCGAGAGTTGTGACAACTCCTCGGATCTCATGTATATCGACAAGTCCTGCAAAGTTAGCATCGAGTGTGTAGGCGATATGGACCCCAGATCGCCGGGAGACGAGATTATCACCAGTGCGCGATGGCAACAGTACTGCCTCCGCGTGAGTTACTCGAATTACCAACTCGGTGAGGCGCTGGTTCTCTATAATATCGTATCACAGGATTCTGTAGAACTGCTACGTGTTATAGACAGCGCATCCTACTCTGGCCACGATTACCCAAGTGGGTTCGTCGGTATAGACTGGTATACTGACTATGCCTACTACCCCGATTACCATGGCACCTACTTTGCCTTTTCCACCACTCTCCTCCAGTTCGATGCGTCCGACGGATCTGTAATTCAATCCACCGAGAATGTGCCAGAGGGTTCCAGGCAATGGGATCAACCCTACGGCGACGATAGAGTGCGGTTAGTGGTGTTCAGTGGTAATGATGTAGCGTTTTATTATCTTGATGTCTCTACTGGCATTGCCGACG
>CBDUZQ010000034.1:0-13065 GCA_965371755.1 uncultured bacterium | reverse complement strand
GTGGTGGGCAAGACTCCGTCGTCGATATCCCTTGCGACAGTAACCGCAACCTCTATTTTGACCCGGTAGAAAACCTGAATCGGCGAAAGACCGCCGTCGTCGGGCGTCACCGTCAAATTGGATTTAAGAACTCTACCGACCTCGTACTGCCTGGCATCCGACACTACAGTCAGAGTCTCTGGGGTGGTCCCGAAGTTGGGAGTTACGGTTAGCCAGGAGCTGTCGGGGATGGCTGTGAATGGTATGTTGCTCACACCGTCGGTCGCCGTGACTACCAAGGTCTCCGCCGGGGCTTGGTTTCCGCCCGTTGCGAATACGAAAAACCCCCAGTAGGGCATGGCCGTAAGAGCGGGTCTTACTCGGAGTACACAGGGGACCTCAAGTGGAGAATTGCTGGCCCCGGCGGCTGTCACGGATATTGCACCGCGATACTCACCGGCGGGTCCGGCAACTGACGCAGATGCCGTTATGGTCGCCGGAGTGGTACCACTGGTCGCGGACAGTTCAAGCCAGGATGAATCGTTAGTCAGGGTAAAACTGAGGGGGTTGCCGTTGTCAAACACATCTATCACCAGCAGCTGCCCCGCTGATGGATTGCCTTCTACGGTCTCCATCTTGATGACGGCTGGGTTCGGCAGCAGACATTGGCTTCCGCTGGCGTCCAGCACAGTAAAGCAGTGCGGGCCGTCCCAGATGGGAATTCGCCATCCAATCGAAACGTTGTCGACAAAGCCGATGTCCCATTTCCAGAGTCCAGACGGAGGATAAAAGACGGAGTCCAGACAAATGGTTTTGCCGTGGTCCTGATCAGGTATCGGTCCAATCGTGATGGTGTAAGCGATATCATCAAAGCCGGCGGGCAGGCCAGTGCCAGATATTATGGCGCCACCAAAACCAAGAGTGTCAAAACCGGAACCGGTCAATCCGAGTTCGTTGATGTGCCATATCAGATCGAACTCAGTGGAACCAACGGTCCCGAGATCATTGTCACCCACGGTTGTGTCCCAGGTGGCGCCGTTCGGCGAATAGACACAATAACCGTTGGTGATCCCCTTCATGGGGTATATTCCGTCATTGGTCAAGCGAAGGTAGAAGGTTAGTAGCTGATTCGTATTCAGTGAATTCGGCCCATACAAGCCCGCCACGCTATCGAGAGAAATGGCGAAATCGGAGGCCGCGCCGGGAGACCACGACACCAATGACAGAAGGATCACAAAGGATAGGTGCTTCATCTGAATCACGCTCCATGTTGAATTCGTTTCTTCGAGGCTTACCGTCTGTGTGCATCAACGGAACTCGTCTTGTCGTACGATTCGGTTCAATACCCCAAGACTAGTCTAACAGTATAAGATACCTGCTAAAGCTCATAAGTCAATGCGAAATGGACGACGTGGCGCGTTTGAGTTGAACCCGAACGTCAGGGTCATCCATCGGCGCCCGTGAAAAAGCCCCCAGTTGGCTGGGGGCATATCATGTTTCTCAGGTATGGGCGAGGCTACTTGAGCAGCACCATTTTCTTGGTCTGGGTGAACTGCTCGCTGTGAAGGCGGTAGAAGTAAATGCCGCTGGCCGCCTCATTACCACCCGAAGATCGTCCATTCCAGTCGGCTACATATTTGCCTGCCGCCAGTTTCTCGTTGACGAGAGTAATAACTCTCTGCCCGAGCACGTTGTACACCGTCAGCGTCACCTGCGACCGGACGGGTAGATCAAAGGAGATTTTGGTGGTTGGGTTGAACGGGTTAGGATAGTTCTGGCTCAGCGCAAAAGTCTTGGGCAGATTGTCGCCGTCAGTCAGCCGTACATCGTTGGGATCTGCCATGATCTCAAAACAATGGGGGCCATCCCAATCCGGCGTTGTTGAATCGGCGCTACTCTCAATGCCTTGCCACTTCCAGTAGCCACTAGGCGGGTAGAATGATGAATCAAGACAAATGGTCTTGCCGCCGTCGCCGTGCGGAATCGGTCCAATAGTAATGGTATAGGTTACCTCATTGAATCCCGCAGGCATGCCATCTCCAAAGATCGTAAAGCCTCCAAATCCAACCGTATCCGGGCTGACACCGTCTATATCCTGTTCTACAAGGAAGAATCCACCAGTGAACTGGGTTCCCCCAAGTGTGCCGGTCGTGTCGATGGTCGTTTGTCCCCAAGACGCACCATTAGGGCTGTAAAGATAGAATCCGTTAGTGATTCCACGCTCGGCCCATAGATTATTGTTATTCACGCGAACCGAGAAAACAATATCCTGTCCGGTGAGCAGCGTGTCGGTGTTATAGAGGCCTGTAACACTTTCCAGCGATAAAGCTCCTTGCGAATGCGCTGCCATCGGCAACGTTATTGCCAGAATGAACAGGCAGGCAGCTATCATAGTTTTCATCTATCATCCTCCAAACAAATGCTTTTGTTTTTCAAACCAAGTTTCACCTACATAATAAGACGAATTTAACAGTTTCTTTATCCAATCACCTCCTGGCCGTGCGAGCCAAAATCTCACATTATTTCCTAATATGCAAAATCCTACTACCCATATGATATGAAGTCGACCTGAGGTAGTCAATAAAAATCCCAAAAGCCTCCCGGATATTTGCACACGAAAAAGGGCGGGCCTGAGGCCCGCCCTGTGATGGTCACAAAGTGAGGTTTTACGGGGGTGGCGGCGGTCCTTCGTTGAACATAAAGTCAACCATGTAGACGAGGTCGGCGATATCGATCGGGCCGATGCCGTCGATATTCCCTACATAGTACGGGTCCGGCACTGGACCGTCGTTAAACATGTAATCGACTAAATAGACGAGATCAGCGATGTTGATATCGCCGCCGGAGCAGTCGACATCACCGCGAATACAGCTCTGGATCTCGATAGCACCGGCGATGAACACCGGTACCAGTTCACCCCAGAGAGCTTCATAGCGAGGCCGCTTGCCGCTGGCCGTGATCGAATCGACCACCAGGATTCCGCCGCCCGTTGCCGTATCCGGTACGTAGAAATACAGATTCAGAATAGCCCCGGTATCGGGGACCAGGTAGTTAGAACCACCGCTGACCGGATCCGGTTTCATACTAATGCCGTACTTCTTGTTGGGCACATAGGCATTGAATGTCACGAAATCGAAATACTCGGTGCGCAGCCCGGCCACCGAGAACGAATCGAAAGTGATGCCCAGCGTGTTCTCCATATAGAACGAAAACTGAATATCTTTGATCTGGACAGTATTGTGCAAGTACACCGGCATTACTGCCTGGCTCCCGCGCGGAGCTAACACGTAGGCCATCTCGACCGTGTCGGCCGTCACCCAAATGTAGTTGGTCAGGTGCTCCTCACCCGGACCCAGGGAGCAGGTGTCGTCTACAATCAGCGAGACATCATAGATTCCGGGATCATTGTAGGTGTAGACCGGATTCTGGTCAATAGAACCGTCGCCGGTACCGAAATCCCAATCCCAGGAGGTTGGCGAGTAGGGCGAACGGTCCTCGAAGGTGACTGTCAGGGGCGCTGGACCTTCGGTGACATCGGATGTGAATTGAGCGCTGGCCAAGCCGGCCAGGGCCGCTTCAGCGTTGATTCGCCCGGAACCGAGTTTGCCGATGTAATCGCCGTTACACGGTAAACCGTAAATATCGTCTGCCGTGCTAATGATGATCGAATCAACCTGATCTTTGGTCAGCGACGGCATAGCCGAGCGTATCAGGGCCGCCAGTCCGGCCACCATTGGGGATGCCATCGACGTGCCGCTGGCATAATGCATGGTCGGCTCAGCGGCAATAGTGGAGTAAGTGGACAGGATACTACTGCCGTAAGCGCTGACATCGATCCAGGCGCCAAAGTTTGAGAAACCGGTTTTGCAGTCGTTGGATTCCACTGAGGCCACCGAGAGGACATTGGTGTACGGATCGTAGTCCAGCCAATCCGGCCCATCTTCATCGTCATTGCCGGCCGCATGGCAGATAGTTACGCCGGCTGAGTCACATAGCTGCAGGGCAGCGATCATGGTCGATGTTCCGGAAGATCCCCAACTACAGTTGATGACTTTGGCGCCGTTACGAGCAGCGTACTGCATAGCGGTGCCGCAATTGTTGGAGTTTACCCAACCGAGTCCGTCGGCGCCGAGGGCGCCCACGCGCAGACACATAATGCGTACACCGCGGTAGGAGCGATGGCCGCCGTACCAACCGCCGGCCATGCCGGCGCCGTCAGCGCCATTGTTGGTCATCTCGGCCATGATCCCACCGACATGCGTGCCGTGACCGTTGCGGTCCATCGGGTCCGTATCCGTGCCCCCGCCGTCCTCATCCGGGTGTGGGTTGCTGATACCGGTGAGGAAGTCGTAGCCGATTAGGTCATCGGTAATGCCGTTGCCGTCGTCATCGACACCGTTGAGATCGTCCACATCGTAGACCACGCCGTCACCGTCCATATCCTCACCCGGATTGACCCAGATATTGCCTCTCAGGTCGGAGTGGTTGTAGTTCACGCCGGAGTCGACATCGGCGACAATAACGGTGTCTGAGCCGGCCTCCTGGTCCCAGGCCGCTCTGACGTTCATATTCAAGTTGACCAAGTGCCACTGGTCATTGAACCGCGGATCATCGGGTGTGGTCGCCAATGGCAGGGCCCAGACCGGTTCGGCCGTCCGTATGTTTGGGTTCTGCAGAAGCGCGTCGATTACCTCGCCGACCGGAGTGGTCTCCGGGAATGACAACTCATAGAACCGTGTGTAGTCCGGCAAGCCGGAATTGAGCTGTCGCGGCCCTGATCCGGGAAAAATCTCGGCAGCCTCAGTGATTGACAACTGTTCCAGAATCGGATCCAAACTGCCCAAGCCAAAGTTAACCCGGCCGAACCCTCGATTCAGTCTGCTCAGGTCAGCATCATCTTCAAAGACGACGGTGACCATTCCCTTGATAATGTACGGTTTGGGTGTCTCTCCACTTTCATAAACACGACCATACCCATCCATCGGTATGGCAACCAGCGCCGCCAACACAACCAGCGGAGCAATAAACGCGCGTGACCATCTTTCTGCCATCTTCTAACCTACTTCCCAAAGTCTATTGCACTGTTTACCAACTTCTCTATAATACTACAACGTCCGATCGGCTCAAAAAGTTAGCACCGAAACCAGCGGCAGTTTGTGAGACTGTCACCGAGCCAGCTTCGGGGTCATCCTGAGCGTTATGAGAGCCAACAGAACCATCTCAAATATGCGGTAAGGGCGGTTTTCTGCCGTTGACATTCGTGAGTGAGGGCAATCGGTACAGACATCCGCCCGGGCGGTCTATCGACGAGAACACACTCCTGAATATAGCATATAACGCCGTTTATCCAAGCACAAAAGAAGGCCATCCCCGTAGATGACGGGGATGGCCAGAGGTTTATCTAATGGATCGTATGATCCAGTCAGATCAGCGTACTTACGGACATGCGACCGGCGGCGGTCCACCAGTGAACATGTAGTCAACCAACCAGACGAGGTCGGAAATGTCGATCGCTGTGTCGCCGTTCATGTCGGCTTCCTCGAAGCACGGCGGCTCCGGTCCACCAGTGAACATGTAGTCAACCAAGTATACCAGGTCGGAGATGTCGATCGCATCGCCGCCATCGTAGTCGACATTACCGCGGATCGGCGGCATGCAGCAGCCGAGGCACGGATTCGGATCACAGGATACGCCGTCACCCTTGTAGACACCGCCCGCATCCAAACAAGCCTGTTCGCTCATGACAAAACAGTCTTCCTCGATGCAGCAGGCACCTGTAATCTTCGGCACCAAGTGCTCTTGATACCAATCATGACAGGCTACAACGTTATCGATGAATGAAGCATAACCCAAGCGAGACGTAATCAAGCACTTAAAGATGATGAGTGTCTTGGTCGGAGTCAACGTGTAGTTTTGCCGGAAGGTCATCACCGCGTGCAGGTCGGCATCCAACGAGTCAGTCTCAATGACATAGCCTTCGTTGGTGTCCATCATACTATCCAGCTCTGATTCAATGAAGCCACCGGCCGGATAGACCCACCTGGAGTTATCTTCGGTATAAGCACCGTAGAAGTGGGTGCTGGTGGTGGTATCAGTACCGTCAATCTCCACGATCTCCAGTAATGCAAGACCGCCGTAACGGTCTGAGTTTTCCTGTTTCTCGACATCGTTGTCCTGGTTAAACTCAGAACCTTGCTGATAAATCAGCCGGGTGGTCATATCGAAACCGGACCGGTTCCAGGCAGCCGAATCAGACGGGATATCCCAGTCCATCGCTTCACCGATGTTCAGGCCTTCGAATATCTCATCGCCAGTAGCAAGCGGATGTTGCATAACCTTCAGCACCTGAATGATGAAGTTGCATCCCAGCCCGGCTTCACCACCGTCCTGAAAATACGGAGCGATCCACAGCTTCTTGACGAGAATACCAGTATCACGCGTCACGAACTCCGACTGATACAGTTCGAAATCACCCATATCCACCGGCGGTATGTGACCCCAGGGGAAGAAGGCTTCGTCGTCCAGGTAGGACGTTCCGAAGATTGACCAGTTACACCGGACCGAGTCAAGCGCGTCGGTCCAGCAGATTACCGGTGAGCAGTCATAGGCGTAAACCGTGGCATCGCCGGGGATGGTGTCCTCAGCGCCTTCCAGATCGTCCGGATCTCCGTAGTCGAAGAAGTCCAGATTGACATGGCCGGCGCCCTGGTTACCCCAGTTACCGGTGTTGGCTATGACCAGTGCAAAGCAAGTCGGGTATCTGGTGTAAATGGTATCAAACACCGGGGGAATGATAGTGTCAGCTACCCAGAAGTTGATCGGCAACACGTCCGGGTTGGTCGACGAATTACCATCAGCGGTCAGGTTACCAGACAGATGCACGATAGTGCCCGGCGTGTTGATAGTAAGGTCGGCGTTAATATAGACATCTCCGGTGATGGTGTTATTGGCACCGGAAGGAACATTCACCGTGCCCTGGAAGTTGGCCGAAACCGTCAGCCAGGTGCTGTAAGGTCCCGCGTCCATATTGAGTGTAAAAGTGAAGTTCAACGCCGTGTTACCTGAGTTCTCAATGGTCAGCGGCTTGGTGTACATCGTGCCATGCTCGGTGTACTCAGGAAACCCGATCTCATTCCAGGACGGGTTGAAGATCGCTGTTGGAACCGGCTCGACACAAGCCAGACGGAACCATCTCACGTCGGCGTTCTGCCAAGTACCTTCATCCTGTACGATACCACCGGGATCAGGATCGGCGATGTACTGAACATCGAGGAAGTAATCACCAGTATACCCACCGGACGGATCAATCACAACAGCGCCAGTCCAGTTTCCGCTCAGGTTGGTGCCGAGGCGGTTCATGTTCGACCAGTGCTCACTGCGGCACTCGCCACCCGGTTCGCTCGCAGACTCGCAATGAGGCGTATGAGTGTTGGTCAGGTTACGAGGAGCGTCCCAGGTCAGACCAGAGTCGTCGGAAACGGCCAGGTAAAGTTCGCCATTGGCCGCACCGACCTGATCAGTACCACCGTCGAGGGCACGCTGGTGACAGTCGTTCATCATCCCCAAGGGACCGGGATCGTTGAACTGGGTCCACATACCATACAGCTTGCCGTCGCACTCACCGATGCTCATCTTGGAACCCTGCATCTGCCACGCGCCGCCGCTACAGTGAGTCTGATCGTACTCAAGGTTGGCGACCGTACGAATGTTGCCGGCGGCAAGGTCCGTACCCCACTGGAAGATACGGCAGTCGAATCCAACCGAACCGCCTGTATTGGCGTCAGCCGGCCAGACGCGGCCACTCCACAAGATATGCAAATGCTCGTCGGTAGTCATCAGAGCCTGCAAGTCGGTGTAAGGACGGTAGCCGGCCTCGCCATCGACATTCTGAGTCACATTGATCATCGGTCCCCAGGAGGCACCGTAGTTGTCAGAGATCTGATACCAGATGTCATTATCCAACTGCGAGTACTGCCAATAGCCATGACTCGAAGCGGGGGCCGTCGCCGGTGACGGCAGGTTGGCGACCCAGACCAGGGCTGCCTTACCAGTGGTCTTGGAACAGGCCACATCCTGGGCGATATCGTGAACTGTGTCGACGACATAGGGGGGATTATCCCATACGCCCAAGTGGTTGTTACCAACCTTACGGAAGTAGATAATGGCCTGCGGATCACCGGCGCCCGGCTCGGAAACCTGGGCGAAGACGTGCAGGACATTCAGGTTCTCATCGCTAGGATGCTCTTGGTAACGGATCGACGGCCAGATGGCTGTCTTCAGTTCGCCCTGCCCGTCCAGGCCGGCACCGGCCTCCATGACATCGTTCGGTACCCGGCCGTTATTGCCAAAGCTGAAATTACCTGCGGCATAATCCCAGTAAGTGTGCGGCGCATAGCCGCCACCGGGGTCATTATGACCGCTGAGAACGCCGCGGCCGTCTTTGGTGACGTCCATAGTGACGTAACCAGCGTACTCACCGGGTTGCTGCATCTTAAACTGGCCTTTAAACTCACCAGGCGTAGGGCAGTCACCGCCGCCGAAATAATACACGTTGTAGGCGTAGTGACGGTTTACCTGGACTTCGGTCTCCAGCCTCATCCACAGAAAGTGAATCATGAAGCCCCATCCGGCTTCGCCTTCTTCATTGCCCCAGTCAACCATACGAGGCATACGGCCGTTGTGCTGGTAATCGTACCAGGTGTCACCGATTTTGACTCCCGGCCACGGCGTGGCGGAAGAAGAGGCGGTACCCAACGATATACCTTCACTCGGCTGCACCGAAGCGTCGGCACCGCTTAGGGGGGTGTAGTTTGCATCCGGGTACGGAAGCGCATAGTGCATCGCCTTCTGCAGCCGTGGGTTGATCACTCGCGGCGATTCATCGGGCGATTTGACAGCATGAGCCGCCATCGCCACAAAAACGACCGCCAGTAAGGAGAGTACCAGAATTGTCGAAATTCTCCTTGTCATTCAATTGCTCCTTTCGAGAGATGAAAAGTTCCCAACTTATTCTGCCTTCAAAACTAACTCGGAGCGAATCGGCATCGATTATCAGAACCGAGCGACGAATCTTCCGAGCATCAGTTCCAAATGCCAAGCAATCGTAACGATTACTTATGACTGCGAGACACCTCCTTTCCCGAAACCAAACAGACAGGCCCTAGCAGTGACCTCTTGCGGTTTCCGGTTTGATCGTCCTAGAGCTCAAGATGTTTAAGTAAACTCTCAACAAGCCTATTCCAGCTTAGGGTTTACCCAAGCCAACATGTAAAGAGACAGCCGCACAAGGCTACCTCGTATGGATGCTTCGTGAAAAATCGCTGTTACCAAGCGACAAAACGTAAGACCAAAAAAGTCACTAGGTCGTTTTTCACCTACGAAGACCACACTATAGATAACGGTTAGCGCGAAAGATGTCAAGCCTTTTCGCATTGTATAAAGGCAAAAAGTGTGTTTGTCCGCCGCTGCTGAGGCTACTAGCGTACCAAGCAAGAAGCCGCTCAGAGAGCGGCTTCTTGGCGAGTTGCTGGAGACTGGTTCGGCGCAATTATTGCGGCGGTCGTGGTCCCGCGTGATAGAGGAAGTTGATCATGTAAACGATGTCGGCGACATCGACCGCGCCACTCATATCCGCGTCGCCGACGTCCATGGGATCGGGCGCCGCGCTGCCTCTGAATATGTAGCCGGCCAGTATCACAATATCATTCAAAGTATACTTATTGTTGCCGTCAAGATCACCTCTAAGCATGCTAACGACATTGAGATGAGTGATCATGGTGTCGGCCAGACCGGTGCCATCAGTGGCGATAAACGAGACTTGGAAAACCACGCCGACCTGGCCCAGGTCGGGCCCGAAGTAGTATGTACCTACGCCTCCGGTTGTATCCCACGAAGCGTTGGCAATCACCGGTGTAGCCTCCAGTGTAACCGGCGTGGTCTCGGGATCGGTGGCGGTGAGCGCCTGAGTCCACGGGAAGTCGACGAACACATCGATAGTATCAGGCAGCGTGACCGACCAGACCGGTGGCTGGTTGGCAGCATCAGCTACGTTGATCTCTATGATCTGGGTATCGGCGGCCATGTCGTTATCGGTTGCGATATAGGACAGGAAGTACTGTCCGGACTGGGTGAAGTCGGGTGTGAATGAGAAAATGGCTATGTCACTCGAGGGTTGATCGAGGGTGTAGTTGCTGTCAGGTAGATTCTCAACCACCAGCGTCGGGGTATCGCGATCATCTACAGCCTGAGCGTTAAAGCTAATAGTCTGACCTTCAGTGATGCTGAACGGCCAGAGACTGTCGGTGAAATTGATGCTCGGCGGCTGGTTGCGATCGTACACCCTGATTGTCTGAGTGCCAGTGGAGTCTTTCAGTTCAGGATCGAACTCATCGAACACAAAGAATCTCAGGTAGTAAATCTCAGCCGGGATACCGCCCTGTGTATAGTCCGGAATGAACGTCAGCAGACCATTCTGGTATTCTCCGTCCCAGGTAACGTCAAAGGTCATGTTAGGCAATAAGCCGCCGGTACCGTTGACGTCCGGCTGAATGTCCGGCTGTGAGCCGTCGTAGTCCAAGGCCAGTACTTCAAATAGCAGGGTGTCGAGTTCCATGACCGAGTCCGGTTGATTGAACGGGATCAACAGCCATGGCAACCGATTGACATCTGTCACCGTGATGATCACTTCGGCTGAATCGATGTCACTCGGGAAATCGACGTCGGTGGCATAGAACCAGACACTGTACGAACCGGAATCGTCGTAGGTGGTAACCCACTCAAACGTGTAGATGCTGTCATCATCGAGATCGTCAAAAGTGGCGCTACCCGGAAGGGTCGAGCTGCTCATAATCGGCCACGGGCCGTCAACGTCGATGGCGGCCACCGGGAACGAGACAGTGTCGAGTTCATCCACGAATGGATTGGAAATCGGTAAGATTTCCGGTGGCTGGTTGCCGGCCTCGGTCACATTGATGGTCAGGGTAGCCTGAGCCGAGTCGCTGCCGTCAAAGGCGAAGACGGTGATGTCGTAAAGGCCTGCCTGACGGTAGTCCGGTTCGAAAGTAAACCAGGCGACCCCATTACCGGAGTCCACAAAGGTGAAGTTGTCCGGAACGGTCAGCGTGTCCACACTGTAAGTGATCGGTTCCAGTTCCGGATCCTGCGCCGTCAGGCTGTCGGTCAGGATCAGTCCCTCGGTTATCGTGAACGTTGGAAGAGGATCGAACACCGGCGCTTGATTGCCGGCTTCCTGTACCTGAATCAGGACTACTTCCTCGGTGACGTCCATACCGTCGTCAGCGAAGAAAGTGACCGCGTAGAGCCCGGCCTGGAGGAAGCTGGGGTTGAAGGTGTAAGTACCCGTACCGTCGAGGTTGTCGACGAAACCGGCGTTCTCATGCAAAGTATCGACTGACAATATCGGTGACAGGCCGCCATCAGGATCGCTGGCAGTAACATTGATCACCAGCGTCTCACCCTCCAATACGGCCTGCGGTCCTATCGAGTCGAGAACCGGTGGGATATTGGTGCCGACAATCGTTATTTCAACGTCCATCGTCGTGCTCAACTGCGGCGTGCCCTGATCGATGGCCATGAATGTAGCCGTATCGATACCCTCCTGACCGTGATCGGGGTGGAAGGTAAAGCGACCGGTGTTGTCACCGTAGTCGACGAAAGTGGCGTTGGTCGGCAGCGAGAGGGCGGTCAGGAAAACCATACCGGTAGTGTCGGCATCGGTCGTGTCGGAGGCGGTAAGGAGGAAGGTAAGTGAATCGCCTACGGCAACGCTGAACGGTCCGGCCGGCTCAAAGGCGGGCGCCTGGTTGGCTTCGAGCGTCGTAATGACGAAAGTAGCCGAGTTGGCCTGGTACGGTGGGGCGACTTCGGATGCGAAAATGTGAACAGTATCCACCCCGGCGTCGAAGTAGTCGGGTGTGTAAGTAAGAACGGCCACACCGTTGCCGCTGTCGACGAAGGTGATGTGGTCCATTAGAGTGTTGGCGGAGATCGTCACGAATCCACCTTCGGGATCACTGGCTGTGATTACCATTATCAGCTCGTCGCCTTCATAGACGGTAGTATCGGGGATCGGATCTATTATCGGCGGCTGGTCGCCGGATTCGGTGACCGTGATATTAACCACCTCAGAATCGATCAGCGCCCCGTCATCAGCGTAAAAAACGACATCATACATCCCCGCCTGCAGGAAGCCGGGTGTCCAGTCGAAGATGCCGGAGCCGTCGAGGTTGTCGATGAAACTCGCCCCGGTCGGCAGCGTTCCGGTGGAAAGGGCGGGAATCGTGCCGTCCGAGTCGCTGGCAGTGGCGGTGAAGGTTAATGCGAAACCCTCAGTTGCTATCTGCGCGCCGATTGAGTCAAGTACCGGTGCGTGGTTGCCCGATTCATCGACGGTGATCAGGACCTCTTCACTATCGATCAAGGTGCCGTCATCAGCGTAGAACGTGATGTTGTACATTTCCGCCTGAGTGAAATCGGGTGTCCAGTCAAAGACGCCGCTGCCGTCGAGGTTGTCGACGAAGGTCGCGCCGGCGGGTAACGTCGAGGTTGACAAGACGGGAATGGTGCCGTCGGCGTCAGTAGAGGTCACGATGAAGTTCAGAAGGATGCCTTCGGTGATTGTCTGTGGGCCGATAGCAGCCAGCACCGGCGGCTGGTTGCCGGCCTCGTTGACGGTGATTACGACTTGTTCACTATCAATCAACGCGCCGTCGTCGGCGTAGAAAGTGACATCGTATGTTCCTGTCTGCGTGAAATCCGGCGTCCAGTCAAAGATGCCGGTACCGTCTCCGTTGTCAACGAAAGTAGCACCCGTAGGTAAGGTCGAAGTCGTTAAAGCCGGGTACGTGCCGTCGGGATCGGAGGCGGTGACGACAAAGTTGAGGATCACGCCCTCATCAATCAACTGCGGTCCTATCGGCGCCAACAGTGGAGGCTGGTTGCCGACTTCGTTAACCGTGATCTCGACGATCTCGCTGTCAAGCAAACTGCCGTCACTGACGTAGAAGGTTACGGTATGCAGCCCGGCCTGAGTGAAGTCCGGTGTCCAGTCGAAAACACCGCTGCCGT
>CBDUZQ010000033.1:0-13072 GCA_965371755.1 uncultured bacterium | reverse complement strand
TAAAGAAGGGTTCGAAGATGCGTGGAATCAACTCCGGCGAGATACCGGGACCAGTATCACAAAAAGTCACACGTAGCGAGTGATCTGAGGCAGTGATGGCAACCTCCAGCCGGCCACCATCCGGCATAAAATCAACGGCATTAATGATGATGTTCAAAAGAACCTGTTTAAGATTCTCGGGAACACCGAAGATGGGGGGGCAGTCGGTCGGAAATTTCTTAACCAACTCGATGTTTTCGGCAGCCAACTGGCGCTCCATCAACTGCAATACATTGTCCACCAGTCGGCACACGTCGACGGGCACCAGTTCCTCGGAACCGGGGCGGTGGAAATCAAGGAGCTGACGGACGATTCCGGCGATTCGGTCGATCTCGTCGCTGACGATATCGAGGTAGTTGATCGCCTCGATGTTCGTGTCCGCCACACGTCGGATAAGTTGCAGGTAGTTACCGATTATGCCAAGGGGATTGTTGACCTCATGAGCCACTTTAGCGGACATTTCTCCCAAAGCCGCAGTGCGCTCTGTCTGCACCAGTTGCTCCTGCGCCGCACGCAACTGGCGGGTGGCCATCTTTTCGGCTGAGTAAAGCCGGGCGTTCTCGATAGCAACCGAGATTTGACTGCCCAGTACCGACAGAAACTCGATGTCGTCCATTTCGAATTTCCGGTTTGACATTTTGTCGGCGATGATGAAAATCCCAGTAAGATTCGACTGATACATCAGAGGCACCACCAGGCCCGGATGGAAATGCTTCAGAACATCCTTCTCCCCTCGACCGGCGTGGCTATCGATCAACTCTCCCGTCGGCAGAGGACGATTCAGGCTGGTCATGTAGGTCAGCAGTCCGGATCCGGCTTTGAAAAACCGTCCTGCGTCAGCAAACTCGCCGGACCCCCTGGCCTTGGCCTGCACGAATCGATCGGGCCACTGTTCGAGCGGCAGGAATATGGCGGCCCGGGAGGCGCCCACCTGGGCCAGAGCCGTCAGGATGAAAGTGTCCAGCAAGGTCTCGTAGTCCAGCACACTGTTGAAATTGCGACTGATTTCGAAAATCGTGTAGAGGTCAAAGATCTTGCGTTTAAGCTGACGATTGGTGTTGGTCAGTGCCGCCATCCGCTCGCTCAGCTCTTCTATCTGCTGCACGGTATGAACGGTCGCGGAGACCTCATCCCTGGCGGTATCCAGAGGCAGTATCGGCGGCGAAGAGGCGCGTTCTGGTTTTTTATTTGCATCGGCGCACATGGTTGTTATCCGAATTTTTCAAGGAACTCCCCTACCAAGAAATGGGAGCCGGCAACAACTATAATATCGTCACTCCGACAGGTTTTCAAGAGCCTGCGCAGGGCCACCGTCAGCGAGCTCGAGCGACGAACAGGCACACCGCTGAAGTCGGTCTGATCAATCAAGGCTGTGAGGTCGGTGGAGCGGTGTGTCTTCAGAGGGACGAGGTGAAAACCGTTCGCTATCGGAGCCATCAGGTCGATCATTTCCTGATGCGGTTTGCGACGGACGAAGCCGGTAATGAAGTGCGCCTTTTGGTTGGGGAAACGGATTCTGAAGGTGCCGACAAAAGCCGCCACTCCGGAGGCGTTATGGCAGACATCGAGAATCACGATCGGTCGACCGCGTCGCCTGACAATTTGAAAACGGCCCGGCCAGTCAACAGCGCGCAGTCCGGCTCGCATGGCTGAGCGCTTCACCTTCAGACCATCACCATCGAGAATGGCCAGAGCCTTTAGAGCCAAGGCGGCGTTGCTCAGTTGATGCGGACCATTCAGCGCCGGCGCCACCTTCTCAAGACGGCAGCCGTTCCATGTAAAGTCAAGCCGACCCTGATTCGAATCGATGAGAAAATCCGACTTGGTCAACCGGTGTAATGGTGCACCGGCGACACGACATCGCTGCCGCATCACTTGCTCCGCCTCACGCGGCAGCAAACTAATCAGATGCGGCACCGATGGTTTGATAATACCAGCCTTCTCCGTCGCTATCTTTCGCAGTGATGAACCGAGAATCTCGACGTGATCGCGGCTGATATCGGTTGTAATGGTCAGAAGAGGTGTCAGCACGTTGGTAGCATCGAGTCGTCCGCCCAGTCCAGTCTCGATGACGGCGATGTCGACTCCGGCCCGTTGGAAATAGTAGAGTGCCAGGGCCGTTATCACTTCGAAGAAGGACAGTTTGCGCCGATCAAGTTCTCGTCGATAGCGATCGACGAAGGCAGTCACCGATCGTCCGGGAATCATCCGACCGTTGACTCTTACGCGCTCTTTCAAACTGACCAGATGAGGGGAAGTGAACAGGCCGGTCTTGTAGCCGGTCTTCTGCAATACCGAGGCGATCATGGCCGCTGTCGATCCCTTGCCGTTGGTCCCAGCCAGGTGGATTGTCGGGTAGGTGTGCTGCGGTGATCCGATCGATTCGAGAAACTGCGAGATATTCTCCAGCCCGAGTTTCATGCCGAAGAACTCTCGAGAAAGGATAAACCTTTCGGCTGAAACATAGTTATGTTTCAACGCTCTTTCTCCACATCATCCCCAGAAGCTTGACGATGGTGTTACGCAGGTCCTTGCGCTCGACGATCTTGTCAAGGAATCCCTTGTCGACGAAAAACTCGGAAGACTGAAACCCCTCCGGCAAATTCTGACCGATAGTCTGCTGGATTACCCGCGGTCCGGCAAAACCGAGAAGGGCTTTGGGCTCCGCGATGATAACATCCCCCAACGAGGCATATGATGCCATGACGCCGGCCGTAGTTGGATTGGTCAGGATAGAGATATAGGGAATGCGCTTCTCGGCCAACACCGCCAGTAAGGCCGATGTTTTGGCCATCTGCATCAAGGATAGAATCCCTTCCTGCATACGAGCCCCGCCGCTGCACGACACGATCAAAAGGGGTATCTCGTTATCGATAGCCCGCTCAATGGCGCGACCTATCTTCTCACCCACGACCGAACCCATCGACCCCCCAATAAAGGAAAAGTCCATTATGGCAAACGACACCCGTATGCCGTCGATTGCCGCCAGCCCGGCGGTGACACCCTCCAGCGCGCCGGACTTTTGCTGGGCGGTTTTGATGCGGTCGGGATACTTCTTGGAGTCCTTGAACTTCAGTGGATCTTTCGACACCAGATTGATATCATGTAAGTCCAGGCGTCCGTCATCGAGGAGAAGCTCGATGTATTTCTTGCTGGGAATACGGAAATGGAAGTTGCAGTTGGGACAAACCCACAGGAGTTGCTCCATCTTCTTGCTGTACACGATTTCACCGCATGAAGTGCACTTCGTCCACAACCCTTCCGGGATGTTCTTCTTCTCTTTGGACTCAATTCCCGATCTTGCTTTCTTGAACCATTCCATGAATCAGTCGCTCACTCACGCGTCATCGAGATAATATACCAGCACCAAAGCATCCTCAACCGGGTTCCGATAGTAATTGGGACGTCGGTACAATTGATGGAAACCGTGCCTCCGGTAGAAAGCAATCGCACCGGTATTGGTGGGTCGCACTTCCAGCAGGAGGTACTCGCATTCAGCTTCTTTCACGACCCGTAAAATATGGACAAGGAGTTGTTTGGCAACCGATTTTCTTCGATACGATTCGACCACCGCAATGTTGGTCAAATGTGATTCCACGTCGATAATCAAGTAGCAGGCATAGCCGACGATCCCACCATTATCCAGCGCCACCAGCGAACCCCAATCGTCTGCGGCCAGAGCCTCGTTAAAAGCATTCTCAGACCAGGGATCAGGGAATAGCTCCTGCTCCAGCGCGCTGATGCGGGGAATGTCTTCCACGGTCATGGCCCTGATGGTGACGGTCAGTTTACTGGTCTTTTCGACGCTGCTCATAGCGAAGTTCCGCCTGTGATTTCTGAACGTACAACGGCTGCAAACGGCTGATGTCATCCTGTTCGCCCGCCTCCAGCCTGGCCATTCCCACTTGCAGCAAATCAGCGGCATCGTACTCAATGCCGGGCGGGACAGTTGATTCGGATGACAATATTTCCGGCGGCAGCTTGATACCAACGCTCGTGACCGGGCGATCTTTCACGAAGTCGCCAATTTTCCCTATGGGAACGGCTTCGATGTGCTCGGAGTCGCACCGGCCGTTCTGCACGGTGTCGATGAAACATTCATCACGTTTGAACGGCACCACAACGCAGACCTCGCCGGCAACGTCTCCCAGTTTTAGAGCTGCTATATCGAAGAGCGATACTCCGACTATCGGAATGTCAAGCGCCTCCGCCATGCCCTTGGCCGCCGCCAATCCGATTCTCAGACCGGTGAAAGAACCCGGCCCCGTGCAGATGACAACGGCACTGAGTTGCCTGGTTTGAACACCGGCGCCGTTAAGCAAGTCCTGAATCTTGCGGACCAGCATTTGGCCGTGCGATGCGCCGATATCCTCGTTCAATTTTACAACCCGATCGGACCCAAATCTCAGGGCCAGTCGAAGCACCGACGTGGAAGTGTCGATGGCCAGAACGTGTTGGTAAGTCGGGTCATTCATGACTGTACGTGCGAGACATCAATCTCGCGGGTCTGCTCATTTATAATCTTAAAACTTATCACGTAATATTGCGACGGCAGATAATTACCCGCCTTGTCGCCCCATTCGACCACAATAAGTCCGGGACGCTGAAGGTACTCATCCCAACCGATCTCGTCAAGCTCGGTCGGGTCATTGATACGGTACAGGTCAAGATGGTACATCGGGCGTTCCCCCGGATACTCATTGACAATAGTAAACGACGGCGAATTGACCGCCTCTCGATCCAGACCCAGCGCCCCGGCTAATCCGCGCACAAAGGCAGTCTTCCCCGCGCCCAGTTCTCCCTTCAGGATTACCAGATCGCCGGGACGAAACAGAGGCGCCAGCTTTTCAGCCAGAGCGATGGTTTCGGACTCGTTGTGAGATGTGATGTGTAGGCGAAGGACCAACGTTCTACCTCGGCGTCAGGATCGCCAGCGGCACCACCATTTCCTCCAGCGAGATGCCGCCGTGCTGGAATGAGTTCATGAACTGTCGCACCATCTCATTGTAGTTGTTCGGGTAGACAAAGTAGAAATCCTCTTTGGCGATAATATATGTTGTCGCCAGAGTCAGCATCGGCAATCGGTATTGATCCGGTTTCTTGATCAACAGCGATTCTTTAGGGTCCGAGTTAAGGTTGTCACCGTACTTGTACCGAAGATTGGTCGAAGTCGAACGCTTACCGTGGGCGATGGTGCCTCGCTGGCACAGGATGGATCCATGATCGGAAGTGACTACGATCGTGGTGTCACGTCCCGCGAACGCTTTGAGAATCGTAAACAGTGGAGAGTGCACAAACCAGCTTTTCATCAGCGAACGAAAAGCTGAGTCGGTGCCGGCGATTTCCTTCAGGATCATGTTGTTGGAACGGCCGTGCGCCAGTATGTCCAAAAAGTTGAACACGAACGCCGTCATTGGACTGTCGTAGAAGTCGGCGATCCTTTTGGCCAGACCTTCGCCCTGGGTGTTGTCGTAGATTTTGTGATAGCGCAGCTTCTTGTCGAAGCGCAAGCCGTGGCGGGCCAAGTTGTCATTAAAGAACCGTTCTTCGTTACGATTCAATGAACCTTCGTCCTGCGTGGAATAATTGTCCGGGTAGGCGCGATGGATATCGTCCGGAAACATGCCGGCAAACAGGGCGTTGCGCGCGAAGGGAGTGGCGCTTGGTAACATCGCGAAATAATACTCCCGGCGGATATCGTAGAACTCCGCCAGCAGTGGCTCCACCAGCATCCACTGATCCAGACGCATACAGTCGACCACGATGAACAGAATCTTTCTGCCTTCCTTGGATAATGGCACCAGATACTTACCGACCACGTCCGGTGAGAGCACGGGTCGTTTGTCCGAGTTCAGCCAGGGACGGTATTTCTTGTCGAGGTACTTCGTAAACTCAATGTTCCACTCTTTGCGCGTCCCATCCAGCATCTGCTCCAGACCGGTGTCCGGATTGTTGTCAAGCTCAAGATTCCACCAGGCGAGAATACGGGCAGCTTCGTGCCAGTCTTCCGGACTCAGCGCCCCGTACAGCTTCTCGTTGAACCGGTTGATCTCGGTTATGTAGCGCTTCATCGACGAGCCGGTAATGATCTTCTTTGATTCCAACAAACGCTTAATAACCAACAGAATCTGTGACGGGTTGACCGGCTTGACCAGATAGTCGTCGATCTTCGAACCGATAGCGTCATCCATCAGAGACTCTTCTTCCGACTTGGTAACCATCACCACCGGCAGATGCGGCTTCAGTTCCTTGATTTCCTCCAATGTGCTCAACCCGTCGCGACCCGGCATCATCTCGTCCAACAGCACAAGATCAAAACTCTTCTTCTGCACCAAAGCAACGGCATCGTCGCCCGACATCGCAGTGGAAAGAGAGAATCCTTTCTTCTCCAGAAAAATCAGATGTGCTTTCAGGGAATCGATCTCATCATCGACCCAGAGGATTTTCCATTCGCTCGTGGGTTTGCTCATGTGTTGTTCTGCTTTCTTTCGGTTACGGTTTCTCTCCGGACGGGGAGACAAATTTCAAACATCGTCTCCCCCGGTTTCGATTTTCTGAGCGTCACTTTACCGCCATGATATTCTTCCACGATCCGCTTCACCAACGTCAGGCCCAATCCCCAGCCGCGTTTCTTGGTAGTGAACCCTGCTTTGAAGATTTTGCGGGCGGCGGGCGGCGCTATACCACGACCGTTGTCCGTGACCTCAATAACGATGTCGTTTCCGCTCGGCGCCAGTCGCGTGGTCAAATCGACCTTCCCCGTGCGACCCTCGACGGCTTGTAGAGCGTTCTTGACGAGGTTCTCCAGTCCCCAGCCCAACAGTTCGGCATTCAGATGGACCCTGGGAAGCTCCCCGGCCTCAAAAGTCAGCTTGACACCTTCACCTTCGTACGGCAGCCGTCGCCGATAGTAGTCTACCGTGTCGCTGACCAGTTGGTTAAGGTCGTTGGGGATCATCTCCGGAATCGAGCCGATCTGACTGAAACGATTCGCGATCTTCTGCAAGCGGTCGACATCGGCGGAAATGTTAGTCATGGTCTCACCCAGCATCTCCTTATCTACGTCGCGCTGATCCAGTCCGCACTCACTGTGCATAACTTCCAGCCAGCCCATCAGCGAGGTGATAGGGGTGCCGAGTTGGTGAGCCGTTTCTTTGGCCATGCCGACCCAGATGTGTCGCTCCTCGCTCTTGCGGATATTCTGAAAACCGATGATACCCACGATCATGAAGGCCAGGACGATTCCGATCTCCACGAACGGCATCCACTTCAACTGGTTGATTACATCCGAATCGCCGTAGCAAAAATAGTTGACGTGTGTCTCGCCGAAATGCAGAGGGAACTCATTGTTCTGCGCGGTCATCTTCTCGGCCTCTTTCTTCAGCCGGGCCAGCGTGGCTGACGAAGTATCCGCCGGGTCGATACCCCGCACGTTGCGCCAGTGAATCGGCTGTCGGTCGCGGTCGAGAACAATTATGGGAAAGGCGGCCTTGACGATGATTTCATCGAACACGAACTGCAACTCCTGGCCCGAGGTCGGAGAGTTGGCTGCCATTTGCCACAGTCGAACGTACTTCTCCGCCTGAGCCCGGGCGTCGGTCTGGAGTTGACCGATGACGTCGAAGGTGTACCAGATAAAGACAGCCGAAACAGCCACCACGCCAGCCAGGAGAAAGATCTTCAGGAAAGTCGACTTGCCGATGTAGAGGGCATCGATGCGACGCGACAATTTGGATCGGTTTGCCATCAGCCTATCTTGTCCGCTCCGCCCATATACGGCCGTAGCACGTCAGGGATCGTGACGCTGCCGTCGGCGTTCTGGTAGTTTTCTATAATCGCCGGAATCAGCCGCGCCAGGGCCAGCCCGGAACCGTTGAGAGTGTGGGGGAAGCGGACCTTACCCTCTGCGTCCCGGAAACGACAGTTCATGCGACGCGCCTGAAAATCATCGAACGTTGACACCGACGAGATTTCGAGATACCTGTCGACACCGGCTGCGTAAAGTTCCAGATCATAGGTTTTGGCAGAGGCAAAGGAGAGATCGCCGGTGGCAAGAACCATCACGCGGTAAGGCAGCTTCAGCCCCTGCAGGACTTTTTCCGCCTGAGTGAGCAGGCTTTCCAATTCCTCAGGGGACTTCTCGGGCCTGACGATCTTGACCAGTTCCACTTTGGTAAACTGATGCACCCGAATCATGCCGCGGGTGTCCTTACCGGCCGCCCCGGCCTCCCGGCGGAAACAGGGGGTGTAAGCGACCATGTACATTGGTAGCATAGTATGATCGATAATCCCGCCTCGGTAGATGTTGGTGAGCGAAACTTCGGCGGTGGGGATCAAGTAGAGATCGTCCCGTTCCGTTTTGTACATGTCCTCGGCCAACTTGGGCAACTGGCCGGTGCCGAATAAGGTCTCTGAGGTAACCATGACCGGCACCGAGCACTCGAGGAAACCATCGGCGACGTGCATATCGAGCATATAATTGTATAGCGCTCGCTCCAATCGTGCGCCCAGACCCTTCAGGAAATAGAACCCCGAGCCGGATAGCCGCGCCGCCGCCTCAAGGTCGAGAATACCCAGGCTCTCGCCGATTTCCCAATGCGGCAGGACCTTGAAATCCTTTTGTGGTTTCTCACCCCATTCACGCACAAACCTGTTCGAGGACTCATCCTTGCCCACCGGCACGTCGTCGTGCGGCAGGTTCGGCAGCCAACTAAGAGCAGTCTGTAACTCCTGATCGATTTCCCGCAGTTCGTCATCCAGGGCGGCTATATCCTGACCGACCTGACGCATGGCGGCAATGGCTTCATCGGCCGACTCACCCGCTTTTTTTCTCTGAGCGATCTCAGCCGAAGCCTTGTTGCGCTGACCTTTCAGCTTCTCAACCTGGCGGATTATTTCACGACGCCTTTCGTCGAGGTTTACGATCTTGTCGAGATCGCTGGTGTCATATTTATTGGCCAAACTCTGTTTGACCAGTTCCGGATTCTCCCGGATCAATCTCATATCGAGCATAGAGGTTTCCTGTCGACAGCATTTACTTTCTTAGTAGCTATTTAGCGACAAGTTCCCCCCCAAAGCAACGAAAAAGCAGCAATCTGCCCTTTTCGCGCCGCGCGCTTCGGTGGTATGGCAAGAAGAGCCACCCAAGAACCAGTTCGAGAGTGCCACCCGCTTCCCCCGGACCAGGGCATGAGCCAAACGCGAGAAAGCCGCTCGCGGTCTCAAAATTCTCTTGCCTTTTCCGATATATGCCATAAATTACCGAGCTTGACTGAAAGGAGTCGATAGTAATGGCCAAGATTTGTGAAATATGCGGTAAGAAACCGGGATTCGGGAATAACGTCTCACACGCCAACAACACCACCAAACGGCGTTGGTATCCCAACCTGCAGCGGGTGCGAGCTTTGGTTGACGGTAAACCGAAACGGGTCAATGTCTGCACATCCTGCTTGCGGGCGGGTAAGGTGATCAAGAACGTCCGCGGCCGTAAACCGGCCCCGCAACGGCCCGAAGCCACGGCGTGATATACTGACCGCTCAAGGCTGAACTGAGTTTTACAAAAGCCGCTCCGACCGGGGCGGCTTTTCTCTTGAGTATCCGGTGTCACATGCTATGCTATGGTATAGGGCACTGATGAGGGCACAAAATGGAGATAACAACTATTGTGTTTACATTGCCGAATCCGCATATTGTCGCAGGTTAAAGTGTGATCTGTTGGTTGCGGTCGTTAACAACCGTGAAAAGAGGAGATTTTCAGATGAAAAGAGTTATGCTACTTTTGGTGATCGGTGTGATCGCCATGGCTCTTGTATTCAGTTGTAGTGCCGACTCCAAGAAGGAGACAAAACCCGACGAAGGGGATACCACTACTCAAGAGACATTGAAGGTGACGGACGAACCCGGCAGCGATTCCACGCCAGGAACCCCGCAGCCGGCGCCCACGCCAGGGATTACTCAGGAGACACTGCAGGTCGTCCCAGAGGAGCCGGTAGAGAAAAAGGGTAATTAGCCAGCGTTCAGGAACCAGTACCGACAACTGTTCGCTTAGTCAGCGCTCGACGCCCGTTGGAGAGCAGATCGAATACGTTCGACCTCAAAGACAATCTCCTTGTCTTGCGCGTACGATAACGCCTCGCTCAGAATCCTCAGTCCCTCCTGACGATCAGAAGGCGACCCTCCATAGTGGATCAGACATTCGGCCAGGAGTCGCTCAGCAACGAGTATTAATCTCGGATCACCGAACCTCTCAGCGTCGCTGACAATCTCTCGTTGACGATGAAAGTACGCTTGCGGGTCTTCAGGGGAAATTGACTTCGTAGCCAGATATGCTCTACTCATGAGACAGGTTTGTTTGTCGCCTACTACTTCAGCGACGGTCAGGGATTTCTGAAAGTGCTCATATGACAACTCGTGACGACCTGTCATGTAATGCATCTCCCCGAGGTACGACAATGCAATCGCCAGCACTCGGCGAAGACCCGCCTGCTCGGCTACCTCGACGGCCGCCTGGAGTTCTTGAGCCGCCTGAGAATCCTTCCCCTGGCAGTAGTACGCGAAACCTAAGTTTGCGCGGGCCAGAGCCATCACAAGCGGATAGCCCATGTTGGCGGTTTCCTCCAGCACCTCCTCCAGCTTGGAAATAGCTTTGTCATACTGCCCGAGAATCGTCAGGACATGGGCAATGTTATTAGTGGTCGCGGCGCACCTGGCACGCTCGCGGTACTTGAGGTATACGGCATAGGTTGAATCGTACAACTCAAGGGCCTTGTGATAGGCGCCTCTTGACAAGTGGATACCCGCCATATTGTGCGCCACTGCGGCCTTCTTCATTGACTCGCCCAAATCAGAGAACATTTGCATTGACTCTTCGTACTGCGAAAGTGCTTTCTCGAAATCACCGAGGTAGTAGTAGGCCGTACCAATGTTTCCTATGCTGGAAGCTTTAACCGATGTTTGGTCTCGATCCTCTGCTATCGCCAAGGCTTCCTCGTACATCGCCATGGCCTTATGGCTGTCACCTTTGTGAACATGTACGTTGCCGATGAGATTGAGAGCCTCCGCCTCTTTGTCACGATCGTTCAATTGACGATTGATACTCAACACTCTCTCAGACAACTTTAGAGCCTCATCAAACATCGCTCGTCGCTGACGCGTCTCGATAAGTTCACCGAGCGCAGCCGCTTCACCCGCCAGGTCTCCCAGTTCTTGCGATATCTGAACCGCGGCTTGAGCGTAGCTGTCCGCTTCAGTCCACAGCGATTGCGCAATGAAACACTGCGCCAACAGCCGGAGCGTGCGAGCTTCATCGGCCTGCTGACCGCGTTGCCGTGCCTCGACCAGCGCTGATAAGAGCACCTGGTTGGCCTGCTCGTACTGGCCTTCAAGAACCAGAATTTCAGCTACTCCCTCCCATGCCGCCAGAAGATTCGGTTCCAGGTTCAGCGCCTGGTCATACAGATCGGAGGCAATCCTCACGTCGGAGGAAGAATGCCGATGTTCGAAGGTATATTTGCCGCGCAAGTAGTACTCGTAGGCTCTCGGGTTCCTGGTCTCCGGGTCTCCCACCTGGGCCGCCTTCACAACCGACGAGTCGATATCCAGGGCCGTGCTTACTCCCTCCGCCAACGCTGTCTTGATAAGATGGAGACGGTCGAGTGTGTTTTCCCAGCGATCAGCCCAGAGATGCTTGCCCGAAGCGACATCGATTAGCTGCGCTGATGCGCGCACTTTGCTTTCGGTCTTGTGAATCGAACCATCCAAGATCAGGGAAACGTCCAGTGCTCGGGCAATATCGATAAGTTCCTTGTCAGAATCCTTGTACTTGAGCACTGATCGCATCGGCGCCACCCTGATGCTGCCGATACGCGTAAGGTCGACAATCAGATCCTCGGTAATACCGTGACTCAAGTACTCATCCTCGGGTGGGCCGAGATTCCGAAGACATAGCACCGCCAGACTGCTGACATCCGGAGGCGCTGCCGACACCAACCCGGTTGAAGGCGTCAAGAGAGGCTCTGCCTTCTTCAGTCGATCAAGGTCGGCGATAACACGATTGATGCTCTGATACCGGTCAGCCGGATTCTTGGCCAGCATTTTGTCTGTTATCTGCTGCCAGCACTCTGTATCGCAGTCAAAGTACTTCTCAATCTTTTCCGGCTGTTCGTGAACCAAAGAGTAGATTGTAGCCGGGATATTGTCCCGTTTGAACGGTGAATGCCCGGTCAGCATTTCATAGAACACCACCCCCAGAGAGAAAATGTCGCTTCGATGGTCGACTTTCAGACCTTGTCCCTGTTCCGGCGACATATAGCCGGCGGTGCCTACGATGGCGCCGGGGGACGTGGACAAGGTGTCAGTGTCTCCCTTGGCCAGTCCGAAGTCGAGGATTATGCAGCAACCCTTCTTGTCTATCATAATGTTTGAAGGCTTGATATCTCGGTGCACGATGCCGGCGGCGTGAGCCTCCGCCAGTCCCGAGCAGAGTTGCGACAATATGTCCAACGACATTTCATAACTCACTCGGCCACGACGGATCAGGTCGCGTAGTGACTCACCTGCTATGTACTCCATTGCTATGTATGGACACCCCTCGTGTTCGGCCACTTCATGAATGGTCACGATGTTGGGGTGTCTCAGGGCGGCGGCCGCCTGGGCCTCACGGGTGAAGCGTCCCTTCAGATTCTCATCGGCTGCAACACGGGAGGGCAGGAACTTGAGCGCTACACGTCGTTTGAGTTTGGTATCCTCAGCCAGATACACCTCTCCCATGCCACCGGCGCCGATCTTTCGGACGATGCGGTAGTGCGCTACACAGGTTCCGACGGTGAGGACCGAGAACGACTTTGTACTATCATCGTTTGAATCGTCTACGGGCATGGGTATGGAACCTCTCCTGGTCAATCACTCGGCCACGACACGATTGAATATGTTAAGATATGATTTCAGCCGGTCTTTTGCAACCCTCAAAGGGCTACAGATTGTCGAGGTACTGACTAAGGGTAGACGAGTCATGTGATCTTCGGGTGGCCCGGAC
>CBDUZQ010000032.1:0-13150 GCA_965371755.1 uncultured bacterium | reverse complement strand
ACGAAGAAGTTGTTCTTGATGAAACCGGTGAAGCCGACCGCCACCCGATTGCTGGTTTCGACCACGCCGGTGGGGAAAGCCTCATGATAATCGCCGTCGACCTCCAACCAGGGCATGCTCCATTCATCGGTGACAGCGCCCTCGCCCTGCCGGCGTCGTTCGAACAACAACGACGCTTTCAGTTCGTTACCGAACCAGCGATTGACCCTGACCTGCCACTGATCGTAATCATTCCCCAGAGCGCCGCCAAGCAGTTCACCTCGGTACAGATAGCGATTGCGCGGGTACATCTGATTGAACGTCCTGTTGGTGACACGGCTGTACTCTATCTTGAGGTCAACCGAGGGTGTCAGATCGGCCCAGTGACCACCGAGGATATAGGCGATTTCATCAGGTTCCTGATCGCTTTGATCGCGGCTGTCGATCTGGAAATCATCGATCATCAACTGACCGTAGAGTTTCAATCCGAGCCTGGGTTTGAAGGCAAAGTCAAATCCGATGAAGCTGTTGTCGTTGGTTCCCTCGTTGAGTTGCGACCCGTGGAAAAATATCAGTGGGTTGAGATAGTAGAAATCGACTTGTCGCCCCGGCCCGCCGAAAACAACCGTCTCGAAGAAGCCGACCCGTAGCCGACGACTCAAATGCAGATCGAGACGGTGCCCGGCGAAGTAGCGGTTCTCGAACTGGTCGGTGCTGTCTTTGTCCGGGTTAAGTCCGTCCAATCTGGCCAGGCGATACGACAAGGTGAGTTTTCCCCAACGGAAGCTATATGCGAAACCGTCCAGACTGACTCGGGGGGAAAGCACCATTGAGTTGGGCATTCCCCAGAACGAAGCGAAACGTCCCACCATCAACTGCCAGCGCTGAGTCCGATAGTGAATAAAGGCATTTTCGACGTCACCGGCCAAGCCGCGCCATTTCTTGCCGGTGTAGGTGTCATCTTTGGCGCGGGCTTCGTCCAGGACGAAATTGGCGTAAACGAACAGTCTGTCATTCGGCTGGGCCGCCAGGCCACCCCGCAATGATTCAAACGAACTGGCCGAGGACTCTTTGGCCGTCCGGAAATCTTCACCAGCAAACCCGAATACACGCAGGGTCCCGGTGGGAATGTCGCGCAGTGATTCAAAGGGACCGACATAGAAATCATCACGGTCGAATTGATACGGCCCTATTTGGAAATCGTAGCGGTCGAAACTACGGGCGTCGAGGCGCTGAAGGTTTTCGTAGAGGAACCCATATTCGGCGCTGCCCAACGGCAGCAAGGTGGTTGCTCCGGCTCCCGTCGCAAAGACAAGAAACAGCAGCACCAGTAGTATTCGGCGGATTATCGATCGATTCATGACAGCATCCTATGCCTCTTGTTAACGTCGTCGCCTGCAAGGTATCCACTACCCAGAGAGCGGTTGACATTTCAGGAACCGGAGCCTTTAATGACAGCCGGTATAGTTCTGGCCAGAATCTTGGCGTCGAGCCAGAGTGACCAGTTATCGATGTATTCGAGGTCAAGACGCATCCAATCCTCGAAGTCAATCTGGTTGCGTCCATTCACCTGCCACAGACAGGTCACGCCCGGTCTGACCGAGAGTTTCCGATGCTGCCAAGGATCGAACTCAGAGACTTCCTTCGGCAGCGGCGGACGCGGCCCCACCAGTGACATATCGCCGCGCAGGACATTGATGAACTGGGGAACCTCGTCGATTGAGTACTTCCTCAGGAAACGGCCTATCCGTGTAACTCGGGGATCGTCGGCGATCTTGAAAACCGGACCGTTCATTTCATTGCGATCCGTTAAGGCATCTTTCTTATGTTCGGCGTCGGCGCACATGGTTCGGAATTTATAGAACTCAAACGTTTTGCCGTTTAGACCGGAGCGCACTTGTTTGAAAAAAACCGGTCCTCGGCTTTCAAGCTTGATGGCGACCGCCGTAAGAAGCATAAGAGGCGCCGCCAACAGCAAACCCACCAGAGCACCGAGGCGATCGATAATCGCCTTAACCATCAGCGGTGGCTGATTTTCCGGAATGGCACGGTAAACCATCGTCGGCTGTCCGCAAAGATAGCCCGGACGCATCCGAGCGAATTTAGGTTCGAACGGCTCCGGCATATAACAGATGGTGACCCCCATCTGCTCGGCCAGTTCAAACAAGCCGCGAGCGCGTGGCATATCTTCCAGATCCACCGCCACGATCAAGGCATTGACCTGACAGGTAGCGATCAACTGTCGCAGTTCGTCCGGATGTCCGATCAACGGAAGGTCACGATAGCGCCAAAGGTGATCTTTGTGATAGTCGAGAAAGCCGAGCAGCAGGGTATCGATGTCAGGGGAATCAAGAATGCGGTCGGCCAACCTCTGGGCTTTCCGTCCGGTACCGACTATTACGGTCTGTTTTTGTAAGCCGCCTTCAGTCTGGTTGGAGGTTCGCCGGCGCAGGTAGACCATGGTCAATCGTGATACTGTCAATCCGGCTGTCTGCAAGAGCAGATTGACTACCAGGTAACCGCCTAACACCAGGTTGCTCACCGGCCAGTTCATCACGAAGGCAGCGGCGGCCAGGGCGAGGACGACAGAAAGCTCATCGACCAGGACGCGCCGAAGCCGTTTGCGCACCGCCTCCGAAGACAAGACAGGCAGGGGTCCTCGAGTAATTCGGTATACCATACGGATGAGAACCAGCGCCGCGACCATCTCCCAGACGTAAGTTCCGGCATGGCCGGTCAGGACAGACGCGACCAGCAGGGCCAGCGATGAAATCACAGCCGCGCCAAGCTGTCCGTGAATCGAAAGCAGCATCTTCCTGGTGAATCGTCTCATCGCGTCCCCCCTGTGGTCCCGTTCGACCTCCTGGGAATGACCACGATGGAGGTTATGTCGATTTCGGATGATAATGCCGTGTTGCGGATCATAGCAGCAGCCCGCCCTTTGAATAAATGTCCCCTTTGATTGGCCTTTTGGCCCTTGAGACAATTATCGACTCTGTTGTGTTCTGCTTTAGTGCTCATCATCTACCGACTCCGACGACCGAGATAATCTCGCCCTTGTAGCGCCGGTCCCAACTGTTGATTAACTGTCAGTGACCAACTCCTCCGTAAGGCGATTCGTCGGCTGACCATCAACTATTCCCCCCGTCTCGCGGCGGGAGGAAAGCTGTTCTTGAAGCGCCGATGGTACCGTTGACTCCGGAGCATGGTGCGACCTGGCCATCCGGCCATCACGTGTTTTCATGTGATAGTGTTTCCGATTCATGCGCTCGATGGATCGGATCAGCCGGTCATTGTTGAGCGGTGACTCGATCCGATATCGGACGTAGTTTTTCATTTGGGGGTAGCCGTCAAGATTCTCGATAGCGATCTTATCGCGGGCCAAAGCGTTGCCGAATTCCCTGGGATCGGCTACTCGCATCAGGACGAAATCAGTGGGGCTGAGACGACATTGGAGACCGCAAGCGTCAAGAGCCTCGGCGATCCGCAGTGACTCGTCATGGACCTCCCGCACCCTCAGAGCCACAGCTTCGTCGTTAGCCAACACTGCCTCAACCGTACGACCAAGAGTCCGAGAGAAAACATACCCGCGGTGGACTTGTGCGATTTTCTGGATCCCCGACGAACTGCCCAGAACGAACCCGGAATCAGCGGAGTTGATCGAAAAGGCGGCCGTGAATGATCGCAGGCAGAATACGTTCGAGTGCATTTCGGTGATAGGAAGAGCCGTCACACCAAAGTAATCGAAGTAGTGCTCATCGACAACCAGTGCGCCCTCGGGCACGGCGCTCGCCATACTCTCCATTTCCGAAAGCGAATAGGTGGCGCCGGTTATGCGATTGGGGTTGGCCAGATAAACTATATCGCGAGGGGTTGAAACCGCTTGCTTCACCACCTTCGGATCACCGGCAAAGGGGGACGGCGTCAGTTGCTCCGCCAGATCGATCCGGGCCCGGTCGGCTGCCTGTGCCACCTCTGGAGTTACGTAACCAATGGCGACCAACCGTGAAGCAGGACAACCCAAAACGGAAAAGAGGTCGCTCAACAGATCGACGTTGTCGGCAAACGGCAGGATCGTCGAACGAGCAGTCACTTGTTGGCGCGCGATCATCGCTGTCAACTGGTCCTGCGGGGTAATATCGGTCGGCAAATGGGCTTTCATAGCTGGCTATCCTTTCCACAGATGGTGGTGGGCATGTTAACATGATCAGAAAACAGTCGCTGATTGTCTGAAGAGCCAGGGTTCACAGGGAGCGTTTGGAAGAACTGAAGATGCCGGAGACCGGTCGGTCTCGGGGTTTCGGCGAGCAGCGGCGAGTGTATTTCGTGTCTGTGTTTCTTGTCTTCCATGACTCAACAGGGCACAATAAGTTTTCGTCACCGGTAAGTATTGCAAGGTCTGTGCCGCCTTGTATAGATTCTGAACACTAAAGGCAAGTCTATGCCGCACAGTAGGTAACAGGGGGCGGGTGTCGTCTGTGAGGAGGCGCGGAGGGCAGATCGAATAGTCGTTCGGGCGGTATCTTCCGGGTTTGACGGCAATTCTTTCTTTTACAAAATCAGGCCGCCGACTCCTCGATTTCAGAGCCGGCGGCCATTAGGAAGGTAAGATAAGATGCGTGAATCTTTAGCCGGGCGGTTTCCTATAGCTTACTGATTATGAAGACTGAGGTAAGCACACCGGTGGCGGCCGATAACCAGGTGGTGACCGTCTTGCTCCAGTTGTGGTCCCTCTGGATTCTGCTAGGCACGAGAATCATATCACCCACCTCAATCCGTTTGCCGAGGACACCGCCGGAGATAACCTCACCCCCGGCGCGGACAATGCGAACCTCTTTCTTGTCGGCGCGGCGCGTAAAGTCACCGGCGCGCTTGATGTAAAACTTAGCTTTACGTCCCGGGTCAAAGCCGATAGTGCCGTTGGAGCCGACGGCGCCGATTACCGGCACGCCCGTTGGAACGGTCGGCACGTAGATGCGGTCATTCGGTTTCAGGGCAATGCTTGATTCACAGTTAGTGGGATCATAGAGTTTGTCGGTGTCTATGATGATGCGGTTCATCGCGGCTGGGTCATAGTCGACCTCGACTTGCTTTTTCGCTCGGCCGAGGCTGTCGATGACCAACGGTTGTGAATTGGCCAGCAGCCGGGGCAGATTAGCCCGCCTGAGGTCATCCTCGATGGAGGCTCGCTCCAGGACCAGCCCCTTGGGAAAGGCCTCGGCTGTGAAACCGCCGGCCCGTGCCAGCAGTTGACACAGGGTCTCGCTCCGTTCGCGAAGCACGTACTCGCCGGGGTACAGAACCTCACCCTCAATGGTGACAGAACGTTCCTGCTGCCATTGCGGGATCGACCGGACGAACAGATGGTCGTCTTCCCTTAACGTGACCGTTTGTGATGCTAAGTCGTCAAGTGGAAAATACTCCAGCGACACGCCGCCGTTTTCGTCGATGCGAGCCAACTCAGCCTGAACGAGGTCGGCCGATCGCGTATACGATCCCGCCAAGAACACCAGGTCAGCGGCCGACATGCCGTCGTAAAGAGGATACCAGCCGGGGCGGTTGACTTCCCCCTCGATATAGACGCGACGACGATGGCGCACATCATCGATGGAATAGACATGGATGGAATCATGATCACACAACAGAATATCAGCCGTGTGATCTCCCTGCAGAATCTTCTTCAGGTCCAAAGGCAGAACCTCGACCCGCCGATCACGGTGACGCCGGTAGAGGTCGGCCCGTTCATAGTACACATCGTACGGCTGCAACTGAGATTGGTCGACAATATCCGAGACGCGGGTGGAATCGTTGCGCTCGTAATAACCGGGATGCTTAACCAGCCCGAACAGCGCCACCAGGTTTTTCCTGGCCTGGAAGATGGAGTTGATCTTGAGATGATCGCCGTCTTTCAGGGTGACATCGGTTCTTCCGTCGGGAGCCTTCGGGTTCAGGTTGAGATCGAGCACTTCCCAATGGTCATAGTCCGACACTCGTTCGAGCAGGATGCGATCAAGATAAGCCTGGGCGGTAGGACTGCCGGCCAGTGCCAAGAGGTCGCCGGCGGTTTCGCCCCCCTTGAGTTCATATATGCCGGGCCGCTTGATTTCGCCTTCGATAGCCACGCGGGCGCCGGCCACCGGCACAAAGATCACGTCACCGCTTTCCAGTCGAATATCGGTGGAGTTGTCACCTTCCAGAAGGAGTCGGTAGAGATCGACGGTGGCCTTGGGTTGTCCCTTCTTCATCAACTTGATTAGGCGCATGGAGCCGCGCTCGTTGGGACCGCCGGCCAATGACAGAGCATTGAACAGCGACACCAGTGATGATACGGTATAAGCGCCGGGTCGGTGCACTTCGCCCGTTATGAAAATGCGTATGGAACGAATCCGGCCCAGTGAACAAGTCAGTTCAAAGTCGGAATAAACAGCAGCAAAACGTTTCTGCGCCCGTTGCGTGAACTGCTCGAGGGTTAAACCCCACACTGTCAACTCACCCACGGTGGGAATGAACAGCTTTCCTTCTCGATCGACGGTGAGGTTGTATTCTTTCTCTACCCGGCCCCAGAGAAAGATGATCAGGTTGTCGCCGGGGCCGAGAACATAGTCATCCAGCGATGCGATGTCGGCCGGCGGGTCCGTCTCAGTAGACTGCGCAAAAAACTCGATCCCGAACGGCCTGAGTTCATGCCGTGGCAACTTGGCCGGTGCAGGCGCAGGGTCAAGTGACAGTTTGGAATCGCCTGCCTTTGGCGGTAGCGACGACGATCCATCTACTTCTGCAGGGGTCTGGTAGTAATCAGTCTCCCCCTTCGATGCCACCTGTTGGCGATATTTCTCTATAAGCTTCGTCTTCTGTTCTTCAGTGAGACTGCCGAGATCCTGGGCGACGAGATCCTCAAACCAGTTCAACGCCACCAATACGATCATCAAGGCGATAAAAAAGAGAATCCTCTTGAACATCTAAACCTTCCTTGCGAGACATCTTTCCTTCCTTGGAACGTCGACCAACCGCCGACGTCATCGCCGGAATCACATGCAAGGGAGGTGCCGAGTGATGCGATGTCGGGGATAAGTATCTATGGACGATGGCATTAGCAAAGCGACCAACTCCCCTCGCAGGGTTTGGTCAAGCACTGGTTTGGAAGATGTTTCCGGCGGGTTCAGGAGATGTTTTCCGCTCGCATGCGATTGGGCCGCACGAAATCAGATCATGTGATGCAAGTGGCCGCTGGTATCAAAAGCTGTACGCCACGCCAAGCGAGGGGAGTATCTTGAACCAGTGCTCCGCCGTTCTGCTCAGACGCCAGCCATCGACGTATTCCCAATCGTACGTGTAGTGCCACACGTTTTCCCTGTTGAGCAAATTCACTATTTCGAGGAAGACAGAGAATTGCCCCCTGGACGTTCGATGGTACCGGTTGATTCTCAGATCCACACGGCTGAACGGAGGGTAGCGCCGGCTTAATGGCTCACCCATTGTGGTGCTTCTGTACAGCGTGTTATTGTAGGTCTCCTCAACCATTTCCAGCGGCGTGAACGGCAAGCCGGTGTGATAATGCCAGGCCAGGTTCACCTGCCAATTCTCTCTGGGGCGGTAGCCGCAGTCGAGATAAATCGTATGGCGCTGGTCGGTCGGGCCATTGATCTCTTTGTCAAAAACGGTCTCTGTCCCATGTGTAATGATGCTCCCGATTTTCTCATCCATCCAGGACAGGGTATAGCTCGCCCACCACGTGAACTTGCCGCCGTTCTCTCTCTTTAGATAGAGTTCGATCCCTTTGGCCGTGGCACCGTCGCACATCCGAGTGTACCTGTCACTCACCAAAGCCCCCAACAGCGAGATATCTCCCAGGTAATTGGCATGGCGCGGTCGAAGATCAGTGTAGCGTTTGAGGTAGCTGTCCAGACGCAATTGAAGGTCGTCGTTGAATTGATGTTGCAGCCCAATGACCCAGTGGACGGCTTTCTCGGCAGCGCCGAAATCGGTCTCGCCATCTTGTACCGAAATCGCGTGAATACACTGACTCTGGTAGTAATGCCCAAAACCGCCGCGGATCGAAGTGCGATCGGTGAAATCGTACACAAGGTTGGCGCGCGGACTTATGTTCTCATCGTCGGAATAGGAGACACGGTCATACCGAACGCCCAGTTCAGCCGTGAGCCTGTCGACCACACGGAAGCGATCGGCCACATAGATGCTAAGACGTTCGCCCAAAGGTTCCATGAGAGCTTCGGTTGTATCCAAGTGAAAAAAGCCGTAACCGGGGGCCCACCGGTGATAGATATTCTCCACTGCAAAGTGATCGTACGATGACTCAAAATGACGAACGTCTATTCCGGCTTTCAGAAAGTTGCGCTCGGACAGTTCCCACTCCCAATCCTGCTTGAGTCCGAGAAAATGAAAGCTACGATCATCGGTCGCTCTGAAATCCAGGCGGTGAGAAGGTAGATCATAGGAGGACGCGAACCGGTCGTGTGTCACGAGGCCAAAGGAAGTCTGGGTCCGGGCAGTGAGGTTTGCTCGCAACGATGTGTGCAGGGCCAGCCAGACATACGAGTTGCCATAGGTGGTCTTGGCGGTGTCGTTTTGGCCGTCAATGTAGTCGACCACATCGAGATAATCGCGCGAGTGCAGCATATTGACCGACAGGACCTGGCTGGGAGTAAGCCGATATTGTACTTTTGCGCGCATATCATAGTAGTCTGGTGAGAACTCGCCAAAAGAGTCATCTCCCGTCAGATCCAATATGATGTCAAGGTAACCCCGACGCGCCGACAGCAACCAGGAACCCTTGTTATCCGCGAAGCTGCCGTGCGACATGGCCCGCATATTCATAAAGCTGATACCGAGGGAGAACTGCTTCCGGCTGACCGGCGGTCGTTTGGTGCTGATATCAAACACGCCGCTCATGCGGTCGCCGTAGTTCGCCGTAAACCCTCCGGTCATGAGGTCGATCCCTTCGATGGTCGCGATGTCGATGATGCTGAGCGCGCCGCCGTCCACATCCTTGAGATGAAACGGTTCGTACAGTTCCATACCGTCCAACAGAACCAACACTTCGTCGTGTTGACCACCGCGCACATTGAATCGTGCCGAATAGTCATTGGAGGAAATACCCGGCAACCGTCTGACGGCGCGATAAATGTCTTCGCCGAACTGCGGTATCGACTTGATGTCGCGCCGAGACAGACTTTGTCGCACAACCGGTGTGGCTTCCATAATGGCGAACCGACTTGGCGCCACCACGATGTTCTTAACCGAGATAAGTTTGCGGACCAACTCAACATCGATCCTCAATTCGTTACCCTGATCGATCGACACATTCTCAAATAGACGTGATTCGTAGCCGACATGACTGATACGGATACTGTAGTGGCCGGGCTTGAGATTGGGGAGAGCGTAAGCTCCCTCAACATCGCTCTTCGTCCCGGCCAGTCCACCGACGATAGCGATGCTCGACCCGAGAAGCGGTTCTCCGGTCTCAGCCTCGATGACTACGCCGACGATCTTACCTCGTCGAGTCACTGTCCGATCCTCGGACGGGTCACCCATGGCCAACGGCGTCGACAGCAGCAAGCAGCCCATGAGAACGGTCGCTAGTATGAAAACTGATTTCATCGGATCAACCTGTTGTCTTCGTTAGCCTGCAGCATTCGCCGGGTGGCCCAGGGCTTGCCCTGGGTTTCCAGAGTAAGTGACATATACCTCAAGAGCGTGGGCGCTTCCGGGGTGATCGGTGTTGTCCATAGTACGATGTTGCTTACGTTAAGTTCCATTATCACCAAATCACATCACAGCCGGCGACACACCAACTCTCCTCTGTCAATAGGCACAACCATGCCGTCCACACGTATATCGTTCATAGCGTGTTCGACAAAAGGTTGCAGCTCGTCGGCGTGACTGATCACATTGTCGGCAACCAACCAGCCGCCGGAAACAAGTCTGGGGATGATCTGTTCGTAACAGTCAGGATAGTGCTCTTTCTCAGCGTCGAGAAAACAGAAAGCTATCCTCTCGATGGTGCTCAGATGCTCGCGCGCATCAGCCTGACGCAACTCGACAACGTCGTTCACCTCGGCCAGCGCGAATGTCTCTTCGGCAAGAGCCGCTTTGTCGTCCAGCAACTCGAAAGTGATGATCTTCTTGCTTCGGGCACGAGCCGCCAGCGCCAGCCAGAGGGTAGAGTATCCTGCACTGGCGCCGATTTCCACTATTCTCCCCCCGGGTGCAGCGGCCGCCAGCAGGGCGATGAACCGTCCGGTCGCCGGTGGTATCTGGCGCAGCCTCGCCATGCGCGGCGTTCCATCGATGCGGTCGCGGGCATCAATCTCTTCGAGATACCGCATGCGTCTGATGATTGGTTCTGGAATATCGTGAAACATGCTGGTCCCTTCAGACGGCTATGGTGCTTCTATGCGACGCTGCAGCATGGTGAGGAGTTGGTCTGCTGTGGCGCTATGTTGACTTGATAGAATGCACAACAAAGAGGCTGTTGTCAATGCCCTTTATTGGCCGTTCAGACTAAATTGCATCGATTGAGAGCTTGGTGAAGAAGGAAATGATTTTGGTCTTACGCCCTGGGTCTGCAGAGAACATGTTGCTATGCCTGATATCTATCAATTGTCAACTTCACTTCATCAAGACCCCATGTGCAACTAATGGTAACAAATCGTACCGTTCCCAAATGATCGTAGTGACGGAGCCGGGGCATGATGTAAGCTACACTTTGACGAACTGTGGGTCATGTTTTGAAACCCACCGCGAGCGGATGGGCCACCCGGCCTGATCATCGGTCCGTCAAGTCTGGATACCCACCGCGAGCGGATGGGCCACCCGGCCTACCTTTTGACAGACTGTGGGTCAAGCCAAGAAACCCACCGCAAGCGGATGGGCCACCCGGCCATCACACGTGAACCTTCCAGGAACCGATGATATTGTGCGCGGCAGACCTCACGGTCTGCCCGTTTGAAGAACGTACCCAAGGTTATCAAGGGGCAGACGAGGACGTCTGCCGCCCGCAGCAAAGGCCGCGTTTTCCTGATCGACATGCAACCCCAAGGGCGCCGATCCCGTACTGAAGAACTGGTGCGGAGTTCGCAGGCACGAAACCAAGCCGTCCGGTTCCGGATGTCGAAGGTGTCGGGTGGTGTGACTTATGATGGAGTTCGAAGACATTTGCAGGAGGTTACATTGTATACTTTTGGTAATTACCGTTTGTCCACATGCCTGGTGTTGCTGATCATGGGATCAACGTTGTCGGTATTCGGGGCCGAGGAGATGTATGTGCCGGTCTACAATCCCACGCTGGATATATCCAGGCTGGTCGGCGAGATCAGGATCGATGGTTCACTCGATGACAGCGGCTGGCGTCAAGCGGCTGTGGCGGACAACTTCGCCGAACACCACCCGGGCGATCAGGTGCAACCACCGGTCGATACGAAAGTATTCATGACCTACGACGACGCCAACATCTACGTTGCCTTTGTAGCCTACGATGACCCTGCGAAAGTGAGGGCGTCCCTTTGCAGTCGCGAACGGGTAGGCGGAGACGACAACGTCGGTTTCTTCTTCGATACCTACGGCGATGCCACCTGGGCGTATACCATGAACTGCAACCCGTACGGCATTCAGGCCGACGCGCTCTGGTCCTCGGGGCACGGCGAGGATGGCGGGTATGATCTCATCTGGGAATCGTCCGGACAGGTCACCGATTCCGGCTATCAGGTGGAAATGGCGATTCCGTTCTCCAGCTTGCGATTCCCCAACAAGGATGTCCAGACGTGGAAAGTCGATTTCTGGCGCAACCACCCCCGGGAGACCCACCGGCAATACTCCTGGGCGGCTTATGATCGTGATGAGTCCTGCTGGCCGTGCCAGTGGGGAACCGTCAACGGTATCCAGGGGGTGAAACCGGGTCGGGGTTTCGAGATTCTTCCGTCATTGATTACTTACCAGTCGGGAAGTCGGGAAGGTGACAAGTTCCACAACGATGACGCTGACGGCGAAATATCCATCGCCACCAAGTACAATGTATCCTCCGACATCACCGCTGAGATCACTTACAACCCGGATTTCAGCCAAATCGAGGCCGACGCCACCCAGATTGATGTTAACAGCACGACCGCTCTGTCCTACAGTGAAAGACGTCCCTTCTTCCAGGAAGGCAGCGATCTGTTCCGGACCCTCTTCAACGCCGTGTACACACGCTCGATTAACGATCCCCAGGTAGCTGCCAAAGTGACCGGACGCCTGGGTCGCACGAGTTTCGCCTATCTGGGCGCGCGCGATGAACACACGCCGATCATCCTGCCCCTGGAACAGCGCAGCGCCTTCGTGGCGGCCGGCAAAAGCACAACCAACCTTTTTCGGCTCAAACAGACCGTGGCCGAGAACTCCCACGTGGGTCTGTTGGTGACGGATCGGCGATTGGATGACGACGGCAGTAACACGTTGCTGGCGCTCGATGGCTCTCTGCGTCTTTCCAAGTCCTACTCGGTAGTCTGGCAGGCGCTCGGGACCTATACCGAAGAGCCCGACGATACTATGATGACCGCCGGCTACCCTGCTTACTATGGATACTATTTCGACGACAGCGCTCACACCGTTCACTACGATGGGGAGACCTTCTGGGGCGATGCAGCCTACTTCGGTATCAACCGCTCCGATCGCCACCTCAATGTCGATCTCGCCTACCTCCACAAGAGTCCCACCTTCCGCGCCGATAACGGCTATCAACCGACCAACAACCGGCGGAAGACCCAGCTCTATGCCGGGTACACGTTCTACTTCGACGAGGGGATCATAGAGCGAATCTATCCCAACTTCACCATCGCCCGCGAATGGAACTACAGTGGGGATATGAATGAAGAATACATCTGGCTGGAAGCCGACATCCGCCTAAACGTTGCGTCCACCAACATCCACCCGCGCTACTCAAGGTACACCGAACGATACGGCGGAGTTGAGTTTGACAATATCTGGAAACTTCACAATTGTTTCCACAGCACCTTCACGGGCTGGCTGTCGGCTGGAGGATCGATCAACTACGCTCACCAGGTCGCTTATTCTGATACGGTTATTAGCAAGGAAACGTATTTCTCCGCCAGGCTGGACCAGAAGCCGACAGAGAAGCGGTTTATAGAGAACGGGTTCAAAAATTCGCAATGCGACG
>CBDUZQ010000031.1:0-13199 GCA_965371755.1 uncultured bacterium | reverse complement strand
TCATCAAGAAGCATCGTAAGATGCTGAAAGCCGATGTGGTCGTGGTCTCGGACACGGCCCAGTTCAGTCGCACTCTTCCCGCTGTTACCTTCGGCCTGCGGGGTATCGCGGCCGTCGAAATATTCGTATATGGCCCTAATCGCGATCTTCATTCCGGGTCGTTCGGAGGCGCTGTTACCAACCCGGTGAACACTCTGTGCGATATGGTCGGCAAGCTGCACGACAAGAACGGCAAGGTGACGATTCCCGGGTTCTACGACGGGGTTAAGCCGCCCAATAAGTGGATGAAGAACCAGTTTCGACGTCTGCCTCACAATGATGCGAAGTATAAGAAGTCTCTCGGAGTGTCGGCGCTTGGTGGTGAAAAGGGATTCACCACGTTGGAACGCACCGGGGCCCGTCCGACCTGCGATGTGAACGGGGTTACCGGCGGGTATCAGGGAGAGGGGCACAAGACGATCATTCCATCGATGGCATCGGCCAAAATCACGATGCGACTGGTGCCCGGTATGGACCCACGTGATATCTGTAACAAGATCGAGAAGTACCTGAAGAAGATCGCACCCAGGTCCGTGCGCGTCAAAGTGGAGAAATCCGGTGGCGCCAGGGCGGTGGTGGTCCCGACCGACAGTCTCTGGCTCCAGGCCGCCAAGGGGGCGATTAAGAAAGGGTTTGGGAACGAACCGGTTTTCATGATGGAGGGTGGTTCGATTCCGATCGTGAATGATTTCAAGCAGACCCTTGGTCTGGATACGCTGCTAATCGGTTTCGCTCAGCACGACGACAATACGCATTCACCGAATGAGCGCTTCCGCGTGAAGGATTTCAACAATGGCTGCAAGACGGCGGCAGCGCTCCCCGAGGCGCTGGCGAAGGTGGAGGTCTGATGGAACTGGGACTGAAAGGCAAACGCGCTCTGGTCACCGGCGCATCAGCCGGGCTTGGCGCCGCGGCGGCCACGGCGCTGGCTGCGGAAGGGGCTCAGGTGGCAATCAATGGCCGTGACCAAAATAGACTGGAACAAGCTGCTCAGAAGATCCATGTGGCCACCGGTGTTCAACCCACGTTGCATGTTGGTGATGTTTCGAGCGCGGTAGATGTTGAACGCATTACCGGTGAAGTCGGGTCGATCGATATCCTCGTAGCCAATAGCGGTGGGCCGACACCCGGGCAGTTTCTCGATCTGACAGCGCAGCAATGGAGTGAGGCCGGGGACCTGTTGATTGGCTCGGCCACGCATCTCACTCGCGCCGTGATGCCCGGCATGATAGAGAAAAATTGGGGACGGGTGATCTACATCACCTCGGTTGCCGTGCTGCAGCCGGTTGACAACCTGATTCTGTCGAACAGTTATCGCGCCGGTGTCACCGGCTTGTGCAAGACCTTGTCGAACAACTACGCTCGCCATGGCATCACGTTCAACTGTGTTTGTCCCGGTTACACGGCCACCGAACGACTGCTGAGTCTGGCCGACTCGATCGCCGCCGAGACCGGGAAAACGCAACAGGAGGTTATGGACCAGTTCGCCGCTGCCTGCCCCTCCGCTCGACTTGGACAGCCCGATGAGTTGGCCGCGCTGATTGCTTTCCTTGCCGGCGACAGGGCGGCCTACATCACCGGGACCAGCATTCCGGTCGACGGTGGTTTGCACCGAAGTCTTCTGTGATGAATGAGGGCAGGTGATCAGATCAGCGATAAAGCGATACCATCAGCAGCCAAACTAATCGCAGCTATCGTTCTGTTGCAGGGGGTGGCGTCGTTTGCCTATCCTGTCGCCAAATACGGATTGGCGATCATTGAACCGTTCACGTTCGCTTTCTATCGTTTCGTGCTGGCCTCCGGTCTGCTCATGCTGCTGACGCGGCTGAGGAAGCACGACGTCGCCATTGAAAGAAAAGACTACCCGCGCATTCTCCTGTTGGGTATTCTCATCATCCCGCTCAATCAGACACTCTTCCTGGTTGGGCAATCTCTGACAGCGGCCGGTCACGGCGCTTTTTTGTTCGCGACCAGTCCTATCTGGATATTCATCCTGGCTCTGATGCACCTGCGAGAACGATTTCGCTGGAGTCGCTTGATCGGTGTTACCGTGGCCTTGGCGGGCGTGGCCACAATAATGCTGTCAGGCGCCATCGAAGTGGGTCGTGAGTACCTTTGGGGAGATGTCATCATTCTGGTGTCGGTAATCGCCTGGGCCTACTATACGGTAATCGGCAAACCACTCGTGCTGAAGTACGGCGCTCTCCGAATGACTGCCTACGCTCTGACAGCCGGCTCGGTGATGTACTTTCCCTACGGTCTGTATCGCGCGGTGAATTTCGATTACGGCGCCGTGACTGTCGGTGCCTGGGGTGCAGTTGCTTTCATGGCGATCGGACTTTCGTTGGTGGTCTATGTGCTGTGGTACTGGGTTCTGAAGTACATGGAAGCCTCGCGCATCGCTGTCTACCATAATGCCCAGCCGGTGATCGCCACTGCGGTTTCATACCTGTGGTTGGGTGAACAGCTCGGAGAGTGGTTTGTTGCCGGTGGTCTGGCCGTACTGGTTGGACTCGCCATCTCAGAGCTATCGAGGAAACGATCTTCGCCAAAATAGAAAAAGCCGGGTGCTCTAAACACCCGGCTTGGTTTCACAAAGGCTGTGATTCTTAGAAGCTCGCCTTCAGTGTCCAATACTGGTTAGCGTCGAAGGTGTCGGTCTCGGTCCACGAGTATTCCAGGGTCAAGTCAGTAGTGCCCATAGGAATTACAACAGCGGCTCCAAGCGTGGCACCGTAGAGCCACTTAGTTGTAGGCTCTTTTTCTTCATCCCACTTTTTCTCGTTGGCGTAATTGTATCCTGCTCTCAGGAAATACCGACTGCTGTAGGAGTACTCCAAACCGCCCTGCCACATATCCATCGACTGGTTATTGGCACGGAAATTAGCCATAAAAGTCGCCGAATTCAGATCATCGGAAAGGAAGTTGTAGGCCGTTCCGATGTTGATAGAAGTTGGCAACTCACTCGGGGCGTTTCTTGAAGATGACGGACGTTTCTCGTCTTCCGGAACCCGGTCAAACCCTCTACCACTGAATGTCAGGTCGGGACCGTAGTTCTTCATGGCAAACCCAAAGGTCAGTCCGCGATACTTCGTGCTATAGGTGAATCCGAAGTCAAAGGCAATCCCCGTGGCATCAACCTCGAAGATTGTCTCGCGAATGATGTTGGCTGTCACACCCATATTGACCCTGGCTGTCAGCGCTCTCGAGTAGGTCACACCAAGTGTGGCCAAAGTCGGGCTGAAGACACGACCGGTGCCATCTGGGTAGGCTTCGGTGGTTTCTTCCATATCTCCAATATCCACGACTTTAACAGCCACACCGATGACACCAAATCCTTCGATCTGGGTGCCTATCGCTGCGTATTCGACGTTGACGTCGAAGAGATATGGCAAGTGCGAGAACATGACCTCAGTGCCTTCTAAGTTGGCCAACCCGGCTGGATTCCAATAAATGGCGTCTACTCCACTCGAATTGGCAACCACCGAACCACCCAATGCTGCACCACGGGATCCGACAGGAATCAGCAGTTCCTGACCCCCAGCGGTCCCTATTCTGTCAGAGTTCCCCGCGTAGGCAGAGTTCAGTCCCACGGCAAGGAGCACTATCACTAATAGGAATAGTTTGTTTTTCATAATACAGTACCTTCCGTGACTAATACTGATCTAACAGTTCTACTTCTGTGAAGATGGCCATCTTGCCGATCTTCTGTCCGAATTTAGGAGCGTCGACAACGTAAAAGAATATCCCTGAGCCTACCGGTACGCCAATAGCGTTCAGAAGATCCCAAGTCAATTCTGTTGCAGCCAGATCCTCTTTCACCAAGCTCCGCACCAGATCGCCACCCAGGGTATAGATTTCGATTGTGCATTCAGCCGGAAGGTTGATGAATTTCAGACTCCGTCTGTCAGTACTCGCATCGTAAGCCGAGAACAGATAGTAGGGGTTTGGTACGGTCTTGATGTTGTCCAACAGATTCTCCGACCCGGTGGTCGCTACACTCGGCTCATAGCCGAACGTGGTGAAACTGTATACGTCACCGGCCCCATTGGGCTTGGCGGTAGAGATCCTGAAGATAGTACCCTGTTCCGGTACATCCTGATTGAACGGAGGTACTTCACCGCCATTCCAATTGATCAGAACGGTTCTTGCGAAGACTTCGTCACCCAAGAACGCATAGGTTTTCGCACCGAGAAAATCAGCTTCGTTTTCCAGGTATCCGGCTTCACCAGGTGACATATCGGTCGGCGTGTACCAATACACCCAATCGGTGAACGGATCGTCGTCGCCGCCGGAGGCGGAGTGCTCACAGTCACCGGAGCAGGTCCCGGTCTCGGAGCACCCATAGCTCTCCAAAGCATAGATATTGTCACCCGACCAATCAGGATTAGCGTCGTCGATGATCAGTGGGAACAAACGGACATCATCACTGGGGTCATCCGGGGTCCCGATACCGATGTTCCATAACTCGAACGGTACCCAGAAAACGTTGTCATCAACGAAGGCCTCAATTGCATAACTGCCGTTGACACCTGGGGTAGCGTTATCGCCGGTGAAACGCATCTCATAGTCGGAAGCACCGATGACTGAGAGGTTACCTCCGTCGCGAGTTGCCCGAGAGATAAATGCGTCGAAACCGCCGCGCGTGCCGCCACCACAGGTTCCGCCGTTGTCGGCCGTGTGGATGGCCCAGTGGCCATCACCAAGCTGCTGGTCATCGCCTGGTCGCTTCGGCGTACCGTCGGGCTCCTCACCGGTCGGGAAACCGGCGAAATCAAGAGCGCCGGCGACCGGCGGGTCAAGTACGCCACCGCCGTTAGCAACAACCTCGAACAATTCCACACTCGGGGGCGGTCCAGACACATAGAATATAAGTCCGTCTGCAATCGGGTAATCTTCCGCACCCGTCACGTTGGACTGATTAGTCCAGTTCTTGACAACAGTGTCTTCAGGTGTGACGCTAACGTCGAGAACGTGCCAGACATTACCCAACTCAGCATCTGTAGAGAAAACTATCTCATAGTCGTGGCCCGTGACCGCCCGAGGATCGATAACGAACACCTCAGCAGCACCCGGAGGTTCTTCCTTGGGGCCGGTGTAGGTTACGTCCATCTCATCTCCGGTACCAGCGGTAATATCGGTGCCGGTCAATTGCGGCTGAGGCATGACCGTCTTAACAGTGGCCGAGGTGAGCGTCTTCTCGCCATTCGGTTGTAGAGTATCCGCCGAGTATGCTTCAATGCGGTAGTAATACTCTTTGTAGTTGATCATGGTGCCGCCACCGGTGATGTCTCTGGTCGTGCTGAAGTACCTCTGCAAACCTTCATTGGCGCCCGGCTTGGCGACATAGGGTAGAAACCCACCGGCCGCAGCCGAGAAGCGGTAGTCAATGATTCCGCCCAAGCCATTTCTCAAATCGGACCACATCAGAGTGTCCGTCCACGGACCAGTCTCCGAAGGTCCCTGGAACAGAGCATATCCTTCAAATGGGAAATCGCCGTGTTCCACTTCGGACGTATTGTCCCAGGTAAGGACAATCTCGTTGTCAAGGTTTCTAACAGTGACCACCGGTTTCGCGGGCGGATCAGGCAGTTCGAAGTTGTTGTCGTACACCTTCTGGGCGAAGGCATCGGTTGATTTCAACTGGAATATCGAATTCAACTCAGAGGTGCCCTGACCGACCAGAATCGCGGCGACGATCTCGGTGCTGTCACCTTGGGCGAAAGAGATCGGCCCGGTCGATTGCATGAAACGACGGTCGGAGGAATTGGCATCCAACCAACCGCTACCGTCGATCGGGTTGCCGTTGCCGAAGAACTTGGACACCAACCCCGTGGTCGGATCGACCATGTCACTGCCATTCTTTAAAAGGCCGTTCATGAAGTTGAAGCTCTCAGCGGGTACATCCGGACCCTCGGGATTCACCCAAATCATGAACGAAGACATCGGCATGTTGATATAGCCGGGCCAGGTGGTACCCCACATCTTGGCCACATCATTGTCATCTCCGGTAAAAAGCAATGGCCCCTGGAAGAAGTCATAGCCAACTGCCGGCGGTTTTGATCCATAGTTGGCATCTGGCCCTTCATTGTAGCAATATCCCAAGGATAGGGTGTCATCGCTACCGACGAGGTCATCGCCGGCATCACCCAGATCAGGATCTGACCACAGCGAAATGAACATATCCTCCAGGTCATACGGACCCTCGTTGAATATCTCGAACTTGATGAATACGATATTGGCGAGGGCGCCTTCGCGGGCATAGGCCCAGGCGGTCTGACGGACTTCGACACCAAGGCCGATCCCAACCGTTCCCTTCGGAAGGTTGTGCCTCTCAACATCGAGATCGTTGTAAACCGACCAGCACATCTGGTCGCCAATCATCGCCGGGTAACCGTTTTCGTCCACCGGCGCGCCATCCACAACCGGCCACTCCAGCCAGTCCCGGTTCGGATTGTCATCTGCGGGGTCATCATGACCGCCCAGACTGTCGGAGTACAGCTTGTAAACCCGGTAGGACGCGTTAGCAATTGCGTCGGGGGGAGCGGCACCATCAATTAAGGGGCCGGGCCCCCAGTCGGTGTCGTGATGGCCGGAAGTTATGATCGTATCGCCCACGCCGGCGGGCGCCGAACCGTGAACAACCCCCACCGTTGCTCCCATCCAGATAGAACCGGCATAGATTACGGAAAGAACGTTGGAGCCATTGTAGATGTTCTCAATGCCGGTGTACGGAAAGTAGAGCCCATCCGCCTTGCCAAGGGAGACTGCGTTGTCATAGGCGAATGATCCCTTGTTCGATACAAACATGAGGATCTGGTTGGCATCAATGTAGGTTCTGAAGTCTATAGAGGCTCCATGCCCAGGACTGTACTGCACCCTGTCACTTCTCAGTGCAAAGGCCGGTACCGCCAACAGCAAGACCAAACATGCTGCTATTATTTTGCGTTTCATTATTTGTTCCTTACCTTTGCTTGTTAGAAGGACACCCGCACACCAAACATAATCTGGCGAGGGATATCATAGTTCAAAGGGGAATTCTGCGCTATGCGATATTTCTCCTCACCAGTGAGACCCAGGTTGTCACTTGGCGTATCGTATAGCTCGGAAAAAGCCTTACCGGCCCCGGTTTCCAGATAACCGGCCGTATTCGCCCTGCCGGTGCCTTCCCAGACGTTGATGGTGTTTTCGCGATCAAGAAGATTCTTGATCCAGAGGTACGGTCCGATACTGTAGTTACCGACCTCGAAACCGCGCTGCATTTTCATGTCGATGCGCAATGTCCAGGGACGACTCTGCGAGTTTCGGACGTCGATTGGAATCGGCGAGACAGCACCTGTAGTCGGCTCATTGTAGATCTGTGAAGGCGTGTAGGGAGAGCCACTTGAAGCCTGGGCAAGAATGTTAATTCCGAAGTTCTCTAAGAGATAGTAGTCACCAACCTTTGGACCTTCGCCCCTGCCAAATCGAACGTCGAAATTGCCGATCAGTTTGTGACGCTGATCGAACTCCAGCGGAGCTGTGTGCTTGGGGGTAATACCCTTGACCCAGGCCACATTCCTAAGCTCTGTGTTGAACGAACCGGTGCCGCTGGCGTACGACAGAGTGTACTTCAGATCCAGCATCATGTTTCTGGTACGGCGCATCTTGAAATTGAACTCCAGTCCCTTAATCGTACCATAGTCCTGGTTGCGAAAGGTTCCGAAGCTCTGCGGACTAGATGGCTGATCTATAGTCTGGATGAGACCACTTACCTCACGGTAGAAGATGTTCATGTCGAACGACGTGTTGTCTCCCAACTGGTGAGTCATACCGACCTCGTAAGCCGTGGTCTTCGGCGGTTCGAGATTCGGATTTCCCCATTCCGTATAGTATCCACGGCCTATAAGCTGTTCCTCCATGAAGGAATACCCGACATAGAGATCCTCAAGGTTGGGGCGCTGGAAGAACTTGCCATAACTGATTCGCATCTGTGATCGATCGCTCACCGGGAAGGCGACTCCCAAGCGGGGTGAGATCCTGGTAAAGACTTCACTGTCTTCGAGATCATCTTGCTCGAGTGTCTGGATATAATCATCGTTGGTCACGTCGTCGTCGAATTGCAGTGAATCCGGATCTAGCGGCAGATCTGGATTTCGCTGACGCATGCCCTTGTAGTCAAATACATCAAGGCGAACACCAGCGGTTACGATCAAACCATGCAATTCTATCCGATCCTGGAGGTACATTGCGAAATCGATCGGGTGCTTGGCTTCATTGCGCCAGTCTCCTTCGTCGGTCTCATTACCCCATTCGTCATAGCCGTACCGGTTTATGTCACCATAGGCTCCCATACCTTGATAGGCAAGGATTGGACGAAGGTGATTATAGTAGCGCAACGAGTGTCGGTTGAATTCAAAGCCGCCTTTAAGCGTGTGCTCACGATTCATTTCCTTGGTGATATCCCCTTTGATGCCGATGTACGACGACTTCCGCTTCAGGTAATCATCGTAGACCTGGCCCTCATCATCTTGGATGAATGAGTAATTCGTGTAAACAGTATCACCGTTAGCATCGAGTCCCGTTGGCACGGCTTCCTCCACACGAATCGTTGGTGTAGCGGTGAGAAAGACAGAATCGCCGGTGAGTGTGTCGATTTCAACAAAGTTTCCTTCCTGCCAATCGTCCCACAGGCGGAATAGCTTCTCTGCATCGCTGACCGAGTTACCGCCCGGACGCCCATACTCCCAGAGATCCTTGCGGTGAATACCATCGCCGGAAAACCGCTCGGTGACATGGAAACCGCCGCTAAGATTGTAGAAGGTCTTAGCGTCCAGGGTATGAGTCATCTTCGCCACGAGGCCGAAGTTCTTGTCTTCATAGTACTGATTGTGCTCATTCTCGAAGAGCCTGCTGTGCTGATACCGACTCCAGTAGTCTACCGAGGCGTTACCGCCAAAACTTGCCTTCAGATTTGGTGTGAAATCGTAGTCAAGCTTACCGGTATACGACCAGCCGGAAAGGGAGTTGTTGGGCAACTGGTCGGGGCTATCCGGCAGCACGTCGCTGGTGACAGCCGAGGGTCGACGATCACGCAGATAGCGGCGTTCTACCGAGCCATAGAAACTGCCCTTCTCCAGGCCGGGGATGGGGCCACCGAAGGTAGCCGAATACCAGTTTTGGTCGTAGACCTGATCAGTCACCACTTCAGCCGTGCCGGAATACTCATCACCTCCGGACTGAGTGATAACATTCACGATACCGGATGTTACGTGTCCGTACTCGACGGGGAAGCCGCCGGAAATCACGGTGATTTCCTTAATGGCATTATTGGAGATATTGCCGGTAGATGTACCGGTAAGTGGATCCTGTTGAGAATGACCGTCCACATAGAAGGCCACCTCGGAGGGGCGTCCTCCACGGATGAACAATTCGGGAGTGTTGGTGAATTCTCGCCTCGAGCGGTTACCGCCACGGAAACTCTGGATAGCAGCAACAACGCCGGTCTGAATTCCAACCACCTCTTCGAATCCACGAGTCGGCAAGGCGAGGAGTTCATCGTCTCTGACGATTTGTATAGACGCGGTCTTGTCCTTGATGACCATCGGACGTTCGGCCGTGACTTTGATGATCGTGCCGATATCGGCTGCTTTGGAGCTCATGGCCATGTCGTGATAACTGGCCAGGTCAGCGGAGACCTCCACATTGCTGATCTCAACCGTGGCATAACCAACAGCCGTGATCACCAATGTGTACGTTCCTACCGGAACGTTGTTGACAGTATAGATACCATCCTGGTCAGCCACATCTCCCATGTCGGTGTCTTTTACCGATACTGTTGCACCCACCACTGGCTGATCGGTATCGGCGTCCGTGATTTCGCCGGTTATTTTGCCGACCACGGACCCGAACACGACGCCTCCCGACAGGCACAGCAACAGTACGATAATCGGGATAAGTTTCAGGTTCATATCTTTACTCCTAAAAGATGTTGTTATTGGTAGTTTACCGTGCATTCCCTCGACGGTTCGTTAGCTACATCCTTATGCTTCAATCCTCCTTTTCCCTAAGTGGTCTTCAATCCATTGGTTTCCTATATTCCTTACATATTTGTCTACATGACATTTAGTGTAAAAAGGCTTGAATTTGTCAATCAAAAAATACGCTAAAATCGCTCATTTGTCTGGAAGTATATCGGATAACCCACGGGAAATGACTGCGCACCCCTCCAACCATGCCTCCCTTGCCATCAATTTCAGATTTGCGGCGATTCGCTCAGCATCAACAGAGTCATATCCGCGACCGACACACTGCTTTTGTGAGTTTCATCAATGGCTTTGGCCTACCGAGCTTCCGGATCATATTAGAAAAATCGAAGTCGAAATTTCTCGATCATCCGCTATTCCATGCCGTCCCTTGCAGCTTGTCACGCCGTCGAAACTGGTGGCATCAAAGAAGGGAACCTGATGGGTTTCAATACGTTACGATATGGGTAAGGTATGAGTTGATAGCAGATGGACTGCTTTGCGGCGGCATCTCCAGAGGCGAAGTGAGTTCCGGCCTTGCCCACCGCCGATTCAACGAGTATCTTGACAGTGTGAACGACAAACCCGAGGACTGGATGTCATGACCGAGTCACAGGCTAAGCAGGCGAGCGAACAGGCAAATCCCGAATTGAACGCGAAGTTACAACAGCTAAGAGAATCACTATCGGCCATGAAAAGCGTTTTGGTCGCTTTCTCAGGCGGGGTCGACAGCACTTTTTTATTAAAAATGGCTTCCACGGTGCTGGGAGATCGGGTCATGGCGGTCACCGCCGAATCCGACACACTGCCCAAAGCCGAACTGGATTTGGCCACGGCCACGGCTGCCGCCTTCGGAGTGCGTCATCTGGTGGTGCCTACCGACGAGATGTGCGATCCCGATTTCGTGGCTAATTCCCCGGACCGATGTTATCACTGTAAGAAGACGCTGTTCGGACGCTTGACGAAGTTAGCCGAGGAATTCGGTTTCGTGAAGGTGGTGGAAGGGTCGAATTTCAGTGACCTCGATGATTATCGACCGGGCTTCAAAGCAGTTGAGCAGTTTTCGATTCTTAGCCCCCTCAAGGATGCCCGACTGACCAAAGAAGACATCAGAGCTCTGTCCAGAAAGATGAACTTGCCCACTTGGGACAAACCTGCCGCGCCCTGCCTTTCATCGCGCATTCCGTATGGCAGCACTATCACCAAAGAGAAACTCGTGCGAATCGAGCGGGCCGAAAGTTACTTGCGCGGCTTGGGACTGACAGTCCTTCGGGTGCGAGATCACGATGACGTCGCTCGTATCGAAGTTCCCCCGGAGCAGATCGCCTGGCTGCTTGACGAATCCCGGCGGGTAGAGGTCACCGAGAAATTGAAGTCATACGGTTATCAATACGTAACCGTCGACCTTCTCGGCTTCCGCAGTGGCAGTATGAACGAGGTGCTGAAAAGGGGTAGTAATGGACAAGAATAGTATCCGCCGGCTTCTGGAAAGTCTCAAGCAAGGCAAAGTCGACGTTGACCAGGTGCTGGAGCAACTCAAGAGCCTGCCGTATGACGATATCGGGTTTGCCAAGCTCGACACCCACCGCGACCTGAGGCGCGGTTTTCCTGAAGTGGTTTTTTGTATGGGTAAGACAGCGGCGCAGGTATCAGAGATCATGACCGCGCTTGGCCGGGGGAAACGCCTGGTCATGGCCACCAAAGCCGGCACCGATATCTACACTGCTGTTCAGAAAAACTGTCCTGAGGCGGTATATCATGAGGCCGCTCAGATTATCCTGAGCGGACCGATGCCGGAACCCCGCACCGAGAAGAACATCGCCGTGGTCAGTGCCGGCACGTCTGATATCCCCATTGCCGAAGAAGCCGCTGTCACAGCCGAATCGATGGGTAACCCGGTCGCACGTCTGTACGATATCGGTGTGGCCGGGATTCATCGCCTGCTGCACAACAAAGAGAAGCTTTTTGCGGCCAACGTCATCATCGTCGTTGCCGGCATGGAGGGAGCCCTGGCCTCGGTGGTGGGAGGGATGGTCGGCAGTCCGGTGATCGCGGTGCCCACCTCGATCGGTTACGGCGCCAGTTTCAGTGGACTCGCGCCACTGCTGTCCATGCTCAACTGCTGCGCGCCTGGTGTGGTGGTAGTAAACATCGACAACGGTTTCGGCGCCGGTTATTCGGCGGCCGTAATCAATCAAATGGATACCGAACGATGAAGCTGGCTTACTTTGACTGTTTCGCTGGCGTCTCGGGTGACATGATCCTGGGCGCGCTGGTTGATGCCGGAGTTGCCCTCGACGATCTCAAGACTGAACTGGCCAAACTGAAGCTCGACGGGTTCGATCTCACAGCCAAAAAAGTGGTCAAGAACGGCATCACGGGTACTCACGTAGAGGTTGTCACCGAGGAATCACATGTTCACCGCCACCTGAAGGACATAGAAGAGATCATTGACCACTCGGATTTGGCACCCGACCTCAAGGACAAGAGCAAACGAGTATTCCAAACGCTGGCGACAGCCGAGGCCAAAGTTCATAACAGTTCGCCTGACAAGATCCACTTTCACGAGGTTGGCGCCCTGGATGCTATCGTTGACATTGTTGGTTCCGTGATCGGTCTGAGTCTGCTCGGTACCGACATAGTGGTGGCGTCGCGAATTCATGTCGGCACCGGGTTTGTCGAGTGTCAACATGGAAAAATCCCTGTGCCCGCCCCGGCGACTATCGAGATACTAAAAGGGGCACCGCTGTTTTCAACAGGGATTGAGAGCGAACTGACAACACCCACCGGCGCGGCCATTCTCAAGACATTGGCCAAAGGATTCGGCCCGATGCCCTGCATGAATGTCGACAGTACCGGCTACGGCGCCGGGAGTCGCGATCTGGAAATACCGAACTTGTTGCGGCTGGTGGTGGGCACAGCAAGCGGTTCAGCTTACCTGACAGATCAGGTTATACTTATCCAAACCAACATCGATGATATGAACCCGGAGATTTTGGGTTATGTCACCGAACGCCTTATGGAACATGGCGCCCTTGACGTCTGGCTGACACCGATCAACATGAAGAAGAATCGTGTCGGCGCCAAACTTTCGGTCCTGGCATCCGCCGCTGACGCTGACTCTTTGGTCGATATCGTCTTTGCTGAGACGACCAC
>CBDUZQ010000030.1:0-13223 GCA_965371755.1 uncultured bacterium | reverse complement strand
AAGCGGAGAGGCAGGGATTCGAACCCTGGATAGAGCCGTTAGCCCTATAACGGATTAGCAATCCGCCGCCTTCAGCCTCTCGGCCACCTCTCCGATCGGTCGGTATTACGACCGAGCTAATATATCGGTCGAGCACCCGGTTTTCAAGTCTTATTTGGTTGGATAGCGAAGTCGCGGAGGCGACTATTGCTTCTTGTATTTTTTGACAACGATGCGCTGACCGTCCTGGCTCAGTTCGACAGCTTTCATTTCTTCGTCGACTTCTTTAACCATGATGCCGACATGGGCCTTGACGCCCGGATACATCACATCGGTTGCGATGATCCTTGAGTCGCGCAGTTTCTTCAAGCGCTCTTCAACCTCGGCCTTCTTTTTCTCCAGCGTTTCCAGGACCGAGGGAACAGAGTTTTTGAACTCCTCCAGTTTCTTGAGGCCTGCCTGCTGGTGTTTATTGAGCTTATCGGCCATCTGAAGCTTGTAGAGCTGAACAAGGTTCTCCTTGACACGCTCGTCATCGGCCTTGAGACGGCTGATCTCGTGCCGGGCCTCATGGTATTGACGCATGGCCTCAGCATCGAAGGCGACGGTCAGGGAAGTAACCGTACCTGCTTCTGAACCTATGACGGCGGCTACTATTTTCTTGCCGGCATTGATCTCGCCGCCGACGATTTTGCCTTTGCGGCCTTTGACGATGACGTTTTCTTTGGCCGTGACCTGGCAGTTCAGCAATTCGCCTCCGACGGTCACGGTACCCCCGGCGGATATCTTCTGGCCAGCCGCATACTTGACGGTGATATCACCGTCGGCTTGCATCTCGCCCGCACCGGCGCCGTTGAATCCGCCTCGCACCAGAATATTGCCCTGGACCTTTATCTTCGCGTCCTCTACGTTGCCGTTGACTTCAAGATTTCCGCCGACCTTGACGGTGAAGCCAGTACAGATCGTGTCGCTGACCCGAAGAGAACCTACTGCTTCGATATTGCCGACATTGAAATCGACATTGTTTACTGTCATGATGTCTTTAACCGATACTCGGCCGCGGGCATATACGACGGCGCCGTCGGTAGTGGACGTAAGTTCCAGATCGTCCTCGGATATGCGCGTGTTCTCCCCATTGTTGAACGGGATGTTCCGCCCTCGGGGCGCCACAATCTCCCGGCCATTGACTCCCTTGCCGTTAACACCATCGGTAGGGGGCGTCTTGCGCGCCAGAACACCGCCGTTATTGATGTTCTGGATGTATTTCATGTCCCGATAGTCGATACGGCCGTCCTTGCCTTCCTGGGGCTGGAACCGGTTTTCAGTCTGGAAGCAGTATTCGAACTTGGAGTCGGAACCTTTGACCGGAGGTTTACCCTGAGCCACCTCTATAGGCTTTTCGTAATCCATCTGCGACACACTGTCATCCACCATGCCCTCATCGATACCATAGACAACGCCAGCCTGACTGAGGACTTCCATGACCTCCTTGACCGATATTTCCGGTTCACCCAACTCCGGTTTCTTGATGACTATAAGCGCCTTCATGTGGTCCTTGGATACCGTCACTCGGATTCTGCGGCGAGTGGTGGTATCGGTCGTCTTTGCTTCGCTGGTGCTCATTATGTTCCTATGAGAGTTCCTCAACCGTGGTCTGACCGGCTGAAAGGATCCGCCAGTAGGCGCGCTCGACTACCAGGGATATCTCATAGCTCTTGAATGGTTTGGTTATATACTCGTCCGCGCCCAGCAGGAGAGCATCCTTGACAGTATAAGTATCTCCATATGCAGTCATGATAATCACTCCCACGCCGGGATATTCCTTCTTGATGCGCTTCAACAACTCGAGACCGCCCATCTCGGGCATTTTCAAGTCAGATATGACGATGTCGAATTTCCGCTCACTCAAATGCTCCAGGGCTGCGACACCGTTACGAGCGGTGTACATCTGGTATCCCTCGCGTGCCAGGATCCTCTCCAGTAGACCGCGCATAGTTAATTCATCGTCGACTATCAGAATCGAGATTGAACTCTTCATCCCGTTACTCCCCTTTCCCACATCATGCGATCTTCATCCCTCGTCTTGCTCAAGGTCATTCGCCTCTAGCTCTCGAACGGTCCAACGTCGACACCATCTCAGTAACAAAGCTCTCCAGCATCACCGGTTTGTACAGGACACGGCAAGCTCCCAGGATACCGGCCTGGTTGATCAACTTGTCGGTGGCATTGCCGGTGATTACCATTACCGGCACTTTCGGAGAGATCTCCTTGATGGCTGAGAGCACTTCCAATCCGGACATCTCGGGCATGATCAGGTCCAGCGTTATCAGATCGTAGTCGGAGTTGCCGGCCATTTCGATAGCGCGGTTTCCGTCGGATGCCAACTCGACCTGGAACGCCTGAGTCAAATCGCAGAAATCCCTGAAGACCTCGCGTACCCACTTTTCGTCGTCGACGATAAGCACCTTGAACGGTCGTCCCCGTTCTTGCGCCATCTGGGTCAGTTTCTCAAGTTCTGGTGTACCCATAATCTCGTTACCTTATCAAATCATTTGCAGACAACTCTCGCCATCTATATGAGCCGATCCAAGAAACCCTCGATGACCACGTTTGCCCAATCCGTCCCATCAACAGAGAACCACCGCCTCGATGGTTCACTTCGTGGGACCGCCTCCTCAAACCGGTAGTTACCCCCAAGCATCGATTCCAACTCGTAACCGGCCTCTGTCGAGCACTACGATTTATATCGACAATAGTCAACTTATCTGTATCCGGTCCTTCGGCCAAATCTCTCCATTGTGTCATTTCTCACCAGCTCCGGACTTCGACAGAGCGGTCATCATCCGGCCGCACTGGTCCAGTATGGAACAGAGCCTTAACTCGATCTGATCGCGGCGGAATTCTCCCGAAGGGACATCGTAAACCATCGTTTCCCTGTTGCGGGCCGCTGAGATAATGCTCCCGATTTCCTGCAACACCAGGATAGTCCCGTTAACAAGGCGAATGAAATCCGGCTCTAGCTGGTTGAGTTCCTCCGAACTGGATTTGGCCTTGGCCAGGTAGATGGCCAGATTCAGAGCGAGAACCTTGACCTCTTCGCTGAGTCCGTCGACCTGATCCACGAGGTTCAGGCGACTCTCACGGTTGGCATTTGTGTTCAACAGGGTTTATTAACTCCTTGATTTTCTTCTTAAGTGGTTCCAGATCGGACGACTTCATGACATAGGCATCGGCCAACCAGGACTGGAAATCCTGTTTGTAAACGCTGTAGGCGGTGTTAAGAACGACTGGAGTCTCAGGACTGGTCTTACGCAGATGCGTGAGCGCCTCGATTCCGGACATGTCGGGCATATCGATGTCGAGGATAATCACCGCGAACTGTCTCTCGGCAACAGCCGCGAGGGCAGTCCGTCCGGAATCAACCACCGTCACCTGGTACCCTTCTCGGGCCAGTTCCGTCTGGTACAAGACCCGGATGCCGTCGTCGTCATCAACCACCAGTATGTGCGGACTCACTAAGTCGCTCCTTCATGACTGGGAGTTCGATATAAAGAGAGGGCAGACTGTCGTCGCCGCAGGCAATACCGAAATTCCCACCGTGATATCTTATGGTTTCACCGGCCACCAGGACGGTCAGCCGTTGTGATGATCTGTTTTGCGTGATGATGCGCTCGAGCGTCCGTTGAACCTGCTCGCGCTCATGATCCGGGCGTCGGATTTTTATCAGCATCAAAGCCTGGCCGTCTCTCAATTCGGTACGCACCTCGGCTTCACCCGGCGGAGTCAGTTCCTCGGCCACCAGTTTCAAAAACTGGTACACGGCGTGCGACAGTTGGTCACTATTGCCAAAAACCGTGAGCGGTTCACTCGCCTGTGATAGAAACATAGGCAGTTCCCTCCGCGCTAGTCGACCTTTGAGCAGGTCCAGACTTCGTTTGACCAGCCCCGAGAAATCAATCGGACAGTTTTCGCCTTTGCTGGCCCGCGAAAAATCCAGGACCTGATCGAGAACGGTTTCGGCCCGCCTTATTTCGCTGGAAATAATATTCAAATACTCCCGGTTTTCGTCGGGTAGCGTGGATTTAAGCATCAGGTTGGCAAAACCGCCTACGACGGTCAACGGGTTGCGCAGTTCGTGAGTTATAGCCGACGTCAGTTCTCCAATCACCGACATTTTCTCGATCTTGATTATCTGATCCTGTGATTCGGCCAGCAGTCGATTGATGCGTTCCAGTTCCCGACTACGTTCCAACTGGTTATCGTAGAGGCGCGCTCTTTCCATTGCCACAGCCGCCTGATTGGCCAGGGCTTGCAACAACTGCACGGCCTCATCGGAGATCGGTCGACCGGTAATCTGGTTGTCGGCCGCCAGCAGACCCATTAGATGCCCTTTGCTGACCATCGGCACCAGGGCCAGCTTGTCGGTGTTCAGTTGCTGTGCGAACGCGGAGGTCAGGCTGTCGGTATCGTCAGAAATCACCAGATTCAACCACGAACTGTCATGACATGCGCGACCGATGGCCGATTCGTCATCAAGCCTGACTCTGAAGTCGGTAATCAGGTCGGTTATGGCGTCGAGTCTTTCGCCGGTGTCACTTTGGTTATCCTCCAGCAATTCCTCAAGTGAGAGGCGCATGGCGTCGAGGTCTTTCCAGATGTTGCCGGCTTCTTCGGCCGAGACGGGACCGAGGGCCATGTGGCCAATCAGTTCGTTCGTGTCCTGTTGGTACAGGAACAAGAAAGCGCGGTTAAAGCCGAGACCCTGAGCGGCGGTGGCGCCGGTGAGAATCACTTTCAATATCTGGACAAGTTCACTCGATGAAGACAGCGCAGCCGCAACATCGGTAAGAATTTGCAGCTCCTGACGCAGGAATTTGGTGTCGTCGCTGAACTGGTGGCGCTGGCGTACGTCGTGCAGTAGACAAATTACGCAGGGGTCGTTGTTCATACCACAAAACGGCAGGCAGCTAAGATCAATGAGCATATGCCGTCCGTGTCGGTTGGAACAGTGCAAGCCGTGTCGCACTGACCGGGAACCACTCTGACGGACTTCCTCGACCGCGGAACTCAGAGAGGAACCGAAGACATCGGCCATTTGAACCAGATGCGGTCGGTTTTCCGAATCTGCATTGTCGAGGGCCACCATATCGATGGCGGACTGGTTGCTGTTAGAGAGGCGTTCATCCTGATCAAAGGCCAGCAGACCGATACCGAGTTCGTCAAGTCCCTCGGACAGATACTCAAGGTCAACTGGAACGCTTGTTTCATGGGTAGTAGCAGGCATGGTAGTCACTGAGTTCATGGTTTGATGGTTACCTCGTCCTGGTTCTTGTCGCCGTGTTTCATGAGCGGCGGGACTTGCGGTAGTCGTTTGTTGATCGCGCCTATCTTCGCGGCGGCGCTTTCGATACGTTGCAGGCGGTCCCGGCTTTGGTCACTGGTGGCCACTTTTTCCATTATCAGGCATTGCACGTTGCCGATGATCACCGACAGTGAGTTGTTCACCTCGTGACTGATACTGACCAGCATGTCATGGATTTCGGTGAGGCTTTGTGCTTGCCGGGCTTTGCCGGGTGACAACCTTTGGGTGGTCTCGAGTTTGGACAGCGTCTCATACAGAGCTGTGAGCTTGCTGCGATATTGGCATCGTTCTACAGCCCAGGACAATTGACCGCCCAATACTCCGACCAGCCTGACAGCATCTTCCGGCGGCGGTTCGTCGGTCACAAAGGCCAGGTTCAAAAGACCATTCAGACGTTCCTGTATTTTCATTGGTGCCGTCAGGACGTAAGCACGGCCATCAGCCGACCCGAAGAGACGTCCCGAGACGGTCGACAAAGACGCCGGCGATTCGGGCAGGTCCTCCCACGATTCCGGGTTGGTCGGATCGGTAATCGACTCGATCGGCAACTCGACCTGACTGAGCAGACTGGCGGCGGGGTAGAGCTTCTTGTTCTTGTCATGTACCAACCAGATCGTGGCGGCGTCAAAACCTATCAATCGCCTGAGCGCGCCAAGTACCGCCGTGAGGTTGTCTTCGGTGGTCGTATCTAAGCTCTCCGTGATGCGCTTGACGGCGAGTATCCCGTCCAATAACTGATTGTCATCGCCGGAGTTCTTGAATAGTCGTCCGATCTCATTCACCGTTATCACCTCGCTCGATAAAACCGATGGATTCAAGCAACTGATCGCACAGACTGTCTTCCAGTCGATCAAAAAAGATTTGTTTGCCCGGTGCTGTCATGTGCAGATCGGGATCATTGATGTCGTCGTCGGGCGATGCCTGGAAGATTCTTCGGGCTTCCTGCTCGCGTCGAAACGGCTTGGCCACCAGCAACTTTCCCCGGGTGAGATCAATCAGACGAAACTCACCGTCAATGACCCCCATCGTAACGTACTTGTGGAAAAACAAAGGCACCTGCCATGTCTTGCGTCGTTCCAGCCGTTCGTGGTGAACGTCGACTAACATCAGGTACTCACCGCCGACTTCGAGACCCCAGTTGACCAGGCTGTCCAGATTGTAGCGATCAGCCGGGAATTTAGGTAGCGCGTCATCGGTTTCATCGACTCTGATCACTCGCAGACCTGAGTCGCGGCTCATGCGGATAGTAAGCTTCTCGCCAATACCAACCGTCGACCAAGCCGCCGGCGGTGGATTGACCTTAAGCACGATTGTCGGACCAGCCGCAGCGTTTCCCGTCAGCAGGAAAACCGAAGATATCAGGAGTATGGTACTCGCAAGTTTCATAAGTCGACCGGGTTATTCCTGGTGTTGCTTCTGACGAAGGTAGCGACTCAGGAGTTGCTCTACCGTCTTGTTGAAGTGGTTAAGTTCCCTCGACAACAATTCCATTTCGGCTTGAGAAAGTTTGTCGGCCAGATCATCGCGCCTTACAAACTGAATCCCGACAAGGTGAAAATCTTCATCCCGGTCGCACCGCTTGACCAGACCGAGCACGCCATCAAGCGGTTCCACCTTCTCCATGATGATACGCATGGCCACGATATCCCCTTCGTTGAGTGGCTGATCCAACTCGGCCAATATGCCGCCCGCGGAGATATTGAGAATGGAGCCGTCGATCGGATAGGCATCGCCCTCAGGAGAGAAGTTGCCGAAAATGTCCTTTACCTTGCGGAAGTGAATCGGCGAGGAGATGGTAAGACGGACAAACCGGCGCTGATTCTCACTGCTTACTTTGAGCGGTTTGAGCGCTCGGACGTTGCCCTGATTGATATCGACATCCGATATGTACTTCGTTCGCGATTGGTGATTCATCAGAAATACCTTTCGTCCCTGTTATGATTGTTTTGTTGCATCCATGCTGATATGTGACCGTCGACGATCTTGCGCTTGAGATAGCTGTAGTCGAAGGCCGACGATGGAAGGTCCTGAAAGATCGGTCGAGAGAAGTGTTTACTTCGTTGCTCGTTGATGATGAACTCGAGGCCCACGTGAAAATGACCGGCTTCCCGCTGCGTACAGTGACGAACGGCTCCGATCACTAAGGGCGGAAAGGAGGATGACTCCAGTTCGATGTTGGTAAACAGATAAGTGCTGGTCTGCAGAAAATTGTTAATGTCGAACAGGACGCCGCCGCCGGAGAAATCGACCAAATCGGTTTGGATCCACCTCAGGTGCGGCAGTTTCTTACGCTGGAAGCGACCGGCCGGGAGAACGGCCAGGTTTATCGTCTGACGCGAAGGAACACGAACGAAACGACGCCGCTTCAGCGGTTTCACGGTACGACCCATGATCACAGTAATCTTGCCGCCGTTCCTCCGCTTAAGCAGAGCGGTGGTGCAAACCTGTTCCTGTTTGTATTCGAACCGGACCGTTACATCCTGGTTGCTGACCAGGTTGTCAAGTATCGTGTTGATGCCCGCCCGCTCAAGAGCCAGGTACTCACCGTCGGTTTGCACAACACGCGCCCTCAGCGGTCGACCGGGATACTGGTCGGAGTATATGCTCACGCTGCGCCCCACCAACTGACCGAGATCAAGTACCGAGCGATCAAACTCGCCGGCCCGATCGTTAGGTGTGCCCGCCACCCTCGTCGTACTCACAGAAGCCCCTTCTTTCTCAGTTCGATTTCCTGCTGAAAGATGTATGACGCCAGACGGTTCTGGGCCCGATAATTGAAGCGAGTAACCGAAGCGGGCATGCGTTTGATATCTGCCGATTTGAAAAATTCACCGAGATGTTCGCCCACGATGAACTCGATTCCTGCCATCATCCGTTTCTCAATGGTGAGCACTCGCCTGACTATTCCGGCGATAGTCTCGGGCAGTCCCTGGCCTGGGAATAGACTGACTTGGATGAACACACGGTCGAGTAGTTCAAGCTCGCTGACCAGTTTGAGGAGCGTGCCACCGCCGCTCATGTTGATAGTGGTGGTTTGTATCCACTGAAGCCGCTCGGCGTAATTCTCCCATTCCATCACCGGGCTGATACGCGCGTAGCGAAGCTGTTCGTGCATCTCGATACGCACAAACTGACGCCGCTGGACACGTTTGACATTCCGAGGTGGTGTCAGGAGGTAGAAGTTCTTGCCGGATACCGGATGCTTCTTGATGCGTGAGTAGCACTGATAGGCGGCGTCTTCCTTGGTGAACAGTATCCTGACCTCGGCGTTTTCCCTCAACAAAGTATTGCCTTTGATGTATTCCGGGCTGCTGATGACGATGCCTTCACCGAGGAAATCCTCGATCCGCGCTGTGTAGAAACCGGCCTCGTTACCCTCACCGGTAATGAGTTCCAGTTTTTCCCACAGTTTCAGAGGCTGTGACAGATGCGGCAGAGTAAGTTCCACGTTCGTGCTACCTCGTTACCGGATCATACATTTTTCAGAGCCTCCATGTTCTTACGACCCTGCTCAATGGCCAACTCGAGAATCTTGCGGGCCAGGGCGGTGCGTGCTTGGTCGCGCCGGTTCTGATAGATGAACTCCTGACCGTACTTGATGGTAGTGTTGAAATACTGTTTAGCTTCGTCGTGATCGCCGATGCGACGTGAGAGTTCGGCGATCAGATACGAGGCCTGAATCTGCTGGTTTCCGGCGGCGATACTGCGTCCGTCGGCAAAGGCCTCCTTGTAATACCTGACGGCGGCCTCCAGTGCTTCGGTCTCATCAAGCACGATTCCGTTCCAATCTCTTTTGATGTCCTGCAAGAGGTCGGTGAAAGAGGGGAACTGTCCGAAGGTCGTCCCGCGCTCGCCGATGGCCGTCGATTTGTACTCAGCCATCTGTTCCTTCAGGACTGCGAGTTGCGATTCCGTTTGGTCGAAGGTCACCTGCAGTCGAGCCAGCTGGACGTCGAACTTGTCTCGGAAAGGTAACATCTGTGATTTGGCCTGAGTCGAAACCTGATCGGTCTCAAAATGAGCCGCCAGGTGACGTGCGTACACTTCCGCCTCTTCGCGCAGTTGGTCCAGAGTTACTTCCATGGCCCCACATCGATTGTCCACCGCCAGCAGGCTCTTCCTGACGAAATGACCATCCGGATTCTCGGCGCCGGCCATGCTGCGGTAAACCCAACCGATGCGCAGGTAGAAGCGACCCAGATCAAGCTGGTTGGGACGTTCGGCAAATGATTCGTCAAGAGCGGCCAGATGCAGTTTCAAGATAGCAGACTCACTTGGATAGTCGGCCAGGTCAATGGCCTCACCCATTTTCTTGATGATGGAGTCGGCGGTGGCCAATCGATCGAGATGTTTTTCCTTGACGGTTTTCAGCCGATACGCCCGGAAATTGCCGTCGTTTTGCCATTCCTTGTAACTGTTGTTGAATTCGCGCGTGTAGTAGCAGTTGCTGCAAGTGGCCGTGAAGTAGGCCAGCGGATTGTACGACTGGTACCGCGGGTACCGCCACTCCACCTCGGTCGGACAGAAATCGGTGTCACGACCTTTCTCTACGTAGGCGCCGACTCGAACCGTCTCGAATTCGTTTAGCGTTTTGCAGATCGGGCATTCGAGCCGGGTCAGGTAAAAGGGACTGTCGTTGGCCATTGTTTATCTCCAAAGGTTCCTAGTTGTTCTGAAAATTCAAGAGCGCCAGTTCCGCCTCCGATACCGGCAGCACCTGCTGGATACGTTTGTTGTCGGCGCCTGCTTTCAGCATCTCCCGAGCGATACGAATGATATCTACACGATCACGTTGGTTGGATGCAGTCGTCCTGGGTATCCCTGATGCGGCCGCGCCGGGCGCTGGTCGTGTTTCGATTGAGGGTGATCCCAAACGCAAGAACTGGGCCGAAGAAGAAGCGGTTTCATTGGCCCTGGTCTGGGCTGACTTGACCGGCAGCGGCGCTACCACCACAAAATGGCGCTTCAGCCACCGGGCCAGCGTCGGGTAAACGATCACACCCAGGGCTCCGGCCGCCAGATAGCCGACCAGATTAAGAAACATATCCACAAAGAAATCTGATGAAATATCCATTTTCATCCCTGCCGTTCTATTCACGCTTTCAGGTCGATGTGACCATCCGGCGTGCTGTTGTTTAAGTCCTCTTGATCATCAGGCGAATCGGTTTCGTCGATGGTTTCGTCCGGTGAAGGCTCCTCGCTATTCGGCTCCGATGACTCCTCATCGCCGAGCGTCAATGAGTCGGCCATCCTTTTCTTCCTGGCCTTTTCCTGTTCCTCATCGGCCTTCTCTTTCAGCGCCCGTGCCCCGCGACGACGGCCGTTCTCTTCTTTCGACCGTTCGACCGCGTTGATCCTATCCTCGGGCGCGGTGCCCATCAGGTGATCCATTCTTTCGATTTCCTGAGTCATCCTTAACTCTCCCGGACGGGTTCGCCGATCACTAAGCGGTCAGGGCAAACTTCTCCCTGACCATGCCGCGCAGTTTGGCCACGGCGCGGGTGTGAATCTGCGATACCCGAGATTCCGAAATCGACATCACTTCGCCGATCTCCTTGAGGGTTAGCTCTTCGTAATAGTACAGAGCTATCACCAGTTTCTCCTGAGCCGTCAGTTGGTCGATTGCGACCACCAGGAACGACCGCAGTTCTCCCTTTTCAAGCTCGCCGAGAATGGAGTGGACCGACCGGTCGATGACCGTTTCGATCCGCGGCACCTGACGATTGTCGTCCTCGCGGTAAATGACTTCATCCAGCGACAAAATGCTGGTGCCGGTGACATCGCCCAGGGCGGTGTGCAGTTCCTCGACGGTTATTTTCATCAGATTGGCCAGCTCCGGTTTTTCCGGCGGACGTCCAAGTTTGTTCTCCAGTACTGTATTGGCACGGTCGATCTCACGCGATTTGGCTCGCGTGGAACGAGGCACCCAGTCCAGCGCCCGCAACTCGTCCAGAATGGCGCCGCGTATTCGCGGTACGGCGTAGGTTTCAAACTTCACGCCGCGACTCCGATCAAAATTGCCGAACGCTTCGATCAACCCGATAACTCCGGTGTTGACCAGATCCGACAGTTCGACCGAGCGGGGAAATCCCATGGCCATTCGTGAGGCCACATTACGTACCAGCGGCAGATACCGGTTCAACAGTTTTTGTCGAACCTCCGAAGTGCCGTGTTTCTGATACCGTGCCCAGTCCCGGTCGGAAACGTCCCACTTGCGCGCTCGTCGCGTTCGCGTTACCAGTTTCTGATCGTTTTGAGCGGTCTTCTTGACAGCGTTCTTGCTGCGCTTTTCAGGTACGGCTTTAGTTGTGCTAACCATCTGTATGCTATTCCCTTATATCGGCCTCAGCCGGAACATTATTTATCGCTTTTTCGTCATGGCTGCGTCTATTCGTGCTGACTCGGATGTTTCCCGGAGCCAGTTGCGCTGCTATGGCGTCAAGATCTGCAATGGTAGGCGTCTCCTTGTCCACAGCAGCCAGCGGCGCTTGCGTGGCCACGGCCTGACGCAACGCCCCATCCTCAAGCAATCTGCCCATGTAGCCTGGCGGACGGCCGTAGAATCGTTCGGTCAGGGCGCCGAACTTCTGGTGTATATACTCGGCCTCACCGTCGGTCTCGGCCCGGTTGACCAACAGACGGCAGTCGAGTGAGCGGTCGGTTTTCAGCAGTAGCTTGTAGAGCCCGCAGGCATCGGCAATCGAAGTTAACTCAGGTATCACCAACAGCAGGTTGACATCCGACGCGGCGGCCAGCACGATTGAGACTTCCGACTTTCCTGAAGGATGGTCGATCAATACCAGATCGTAGACGCCATCCTGTGAACGCATGCTGTGGGCGAGTTTGGCGGCGCCGGTTGATGGGCTCATTCCCGCCGGCCAACCGCGACCGTTGGCCACCAGCAAATCGAGGCGTTCGCGCACCGGCGTGACCGCTTCGGCCAGAGATAGCTCTCCGGCAACAAGGTGAGTCACTCCGAATTGGCCCGCCGTGTTGGCCAGGATATGCAGATTGCCGCAACCGATATCGAGGTCGATCATCAACACTCTCTTCCCCGCCGACGCCAACCGGTCGGCCAGATTGTAGGTCAGGACCGATTTACCGACGCCACCCTTGCCGGACAAGATCGACACCAGCCGAGGAGCCGTTCTATCCTGACCTTGGGTGGTTCGGGTAAACTGAAGGCGCCGCTTAGTCACCGGAGACCTCCGTCTTGAGAAGCAGTCTCGCGGTGCGGTCGGGGTCTGGCTGACCGATGTGTCCGATGCCACCGGGGGCATCACATATCATGGCGATTTTCCAGCCGGTAGCGTCGGCTATCGAGACCGCCGTGCCGAAACGATCGGTCAGATCAGTCATGGTTACCGCCAGGTGGGTCGGCATCAGTGTCCGCATCGATTCGGCTATCGCCAGCGCGTCATTGGTGCGCATCAGCGATGAAAAGACCGCCACGCGGCAGGTCGGGTTGATGGCGTCGATCGCTTCTTTCAGTTGCTCAAGTGAGTCCCGCCGAGCCGGAAGGGCCGGCGAGTCAATGAGCGTAACCGCCTCCGAGACAACGTCGGTGTCCGGTTCGAACTCGAATGCGTCGACCAGCGAAGCATTCAACACATCGGCATACCGACGAACTTCGTCGGCTGCGGCCATTTTGCAGTTGTCCAGCGTTGTCAGCGCAACTTTCATTTTCGCCTGGACGGTCAACTGCGCCGCCACCTTGCCCATCACGGTTGACTTACCTGCGCCGGCCGGACCGACAAAGACGACCCTATCACCCGGCATAAACACCAGGCCGGGCTCCATCAGCTCGGCCAACCGGGGCACCAGCAATTCATGCACAGCCATCTGAGGATCGGTTGCAGCCGACGGATGAATGGCGGCAGCA
>CBDUZQ010000029.1:0-13380 GCA_965371755.1 uncultured bacterium | reverse complement strand
CCAACCAATTGCGATCGATCCTGACCGAACTGAACCTGCCGGCCAACATCAGGGCAGAGCAGGTTGCCACGGAGCAGTTCATCAACCTTACCAACCGGTTGGTGGTGCTTGATCTGATATAAGCAGCCGGCTGCTTTTTGAATTGACTTCAGGACTCGATGTGAATAGCTTCTCCATCAAGTGTCTGGGCGCACAGATTGCTCATTGGGAAAACTGAAACAAGGAGTGTTTCGTGTCATCGCTCACAGTAAATGTCGACACCGTGGCGGCGTTGCGCGGCCTGCGTGGCTATGCCGAGCCGGACCCGGTGCAGGCGGCGGTGCTGGCCGAGTTAGCCGGCGCTGACGGAATCGCCGTCCAACTGCTGCCCAAACATCAGGTCGTTCGTGATCGTGATCTTTACCTGTTGAAAGGTGTGGTCAAGACCAGACTAACTTTTGAGATGCCGCCGCATGGTGATTTCATCAACAAAGCACTCGAGGTGAAACCGTGGATGGTGACCTTTGCCTCCGACCAACTTGGCGGCGACAACGCCGTGTTGCCCGTCGATCTTGCCTCGGATGAAACTGACTTCGGCGACATTGCCGCCCGGCTCACGGCGGTCGGTGTTCTTGTCGGTTACTTCATCGAGCCGGAAGTCGACCAGGTCAAGCGGGCGGCCAAACATGGCGGCAGTTCTGTTCTGATCAATTGCTCCGGTTACACTAACGCCCGCACCATCGACGATGCCCAGCAAGAACTCGACCGCATCGACGCCGCCGGCGCGGTGGCAGCCAAGGCGGGTCTGGCCGTAAACTGCGGACGGGGGCTGACCTATCGCAACCTGACGCCGGTTGCTGAGTTGGGACTGGTTGATGAATTCGTGATCGGGTACGCCATCACCGCCCGCGCTCTGTTGGTCGGATTCGAGCGAGCCGTAACTGAGATGTTGCGTCTCGTGCGCAAAGAACCACCGTCGCAGTAAGAAGCAACGTGAACGGTGCCCCCGAACAGAACGCGTCGGTAGTCGAGATAGAGATACCTACGGATATATCTCCGCAACGAGTGGACCGGTACTTAGCGTCATGTCAGGACCTGGACCTCTCGCGCAGTCGCATTCAGAGGCTGCTCGAAAACGGTTTGGTCACCATCGATGGTCGAACTGCCGTCAAGAAGCAGCGAATCAAGGGAGGGGAGACCATTGTCCTGACTATTCCGCCCGCACCACAGATGCACCTCGAAGGTGAAGATATCCCCATCGACATCGTTTACGAGGACGAACATCTGGCCGTGGTCAACAAACCACCCGGTATGGTCACTCATCCGGCGGCGGGGAACTATCGCGGAACTCTGGTCAACGCCATGATCCACCACTTCGGAAAACTGTCGGAGCTGGGCGGCTCGGATCGGCCGGGTATCGTGCACCGTCTGGACAAGGAAACTTCGGGCTTGTTGATCGTGGCTCGAAATGACACTTCCTTCCTGGCGCTACAAAAAGCGGTGCAGGAGCGAGAGGTGGCGCGCAGCTATCTCGCTCTGGTGTGCGGCCACATGAAAGACGACGCCGGGACGATTGATTTGCCGATCGGTCGGTCACTGAAAGATCGCAAGAAGATGATCGTGACCCATCACCGCAGCCGCGAGGCGGTGACCAATTACAAGCTGCTGGATCGCTATCGTTCCTATGATCTGCTGGAGGTGAACCTCCACACCGGGCGGACGCATCAGATAAGGGTGCACCTTTCGCACCTCGGTCATCCGGTCTTCGGTGATCCGGGCTATGGCGGCCGTCAAAAATGGCATCGTGGCATTTTTGCGCCGGAACGTCTACTGGCCAAACGGTTGCTCGAAATCATGCCGCGACAGGCGCTGCACGCGACTCGTCTTGAGTTCACGCACCCTGTCACCGGAGAAAAACTCTCCCTGCACCGCGACCCACCGGGGGACTTTCAGGCGTTGCTTCAAATGTTGGATAACGAGGGGCGGTAGGGGCAGGTGTCCCCCCTCTTCAATTCGTAGGTCAGGATCCCTGCGAATCTGACGATGGTGGAGTAGTAGAAAGTAGAGCGGGTCCGTCTTCGAACCCGCCACTGTCGGCAGGTTTGAAGACAAACCTGCCCTGCAAGACTCGGAGATTGCCGCGTCGGCCGCCCTTCGACTCCGCTCAGGGTGACGCGATCCGCTCATGGTGAACCCACTACGGACTCTTGCGCAACACCAGCACCAGCCGCCAGGCTTTCTTGGCGTTGTCGAACGGGATGTTCACGTCCAGATCGCCATACATCGCGGCGATATGAAACCGCTCCGACAAATCAATCAGCGCTCGCAAATTGCCTAACCCCAGCCGACGCGATTCGCTCTGGCTTTCGTACGTTGTGACATCGCTGTCTTTCTCAAGCTTGAATCGCACGGTTCCCTTGTCGATCTCTGTAATCGGATCAAAGGTGGCATCCGAGCACCAGTCGATAGATAGCTTCGCACCGTCCTTTTCGATCTCCCAGACATCCCTGGTGCTCTTGTCGGTGTCGAAGGCGTCGCGAGGGTGCGGCAACTCCAGCAGATAGAGGCCGTCGTCTTTCAGGTTGTCGGCGACCGCTGCGAAGTGGTCGACGATGTCTCGATTGGTCAGAAGATGACTGAAGGTCGCCATCATACAGGTCGCCAGGTCCACCTTCTGTTCGAGACGAAAACTGCGCATGTCAGCCTCGAGGATATGTCCGGGGAGTTTTTCATCATCGTAGTAGCGCTGTGCGTACAGCGCCATCTCCGGCGAGGAATCGACCCCGTACGCCGTCACCCCGCGCCGGGCAAACTCACGGCAGTACTGCGCTGGTCCGCAGCCGAGTTCGACCATCGAACTTATCTCGGGCACTCCTGCTTGTTTAGCCGCTTCGCTGATGAAATCCACTGCCTTGGAGTAATCGCGCCAACTGAAGGCTAACTCGTATAGTTCCGGATGCTCGTAGGGGGATTTGGTCACACCTGCTCCTGTCTGTTCGCCATCGGTATACTGGTTGACATTTCCTCGGACGCCCCATATATAACGCCAATGAACGACTCAAGCAAGAAAAGCAAACTCACTTACGCTGACAGCGGGGTCGATATCGATGCCGGTGATGCGGCTGTTGAGCGAATCAAGAAGCTGGCCACCGCGACTTTTGACCACCAGGTGTTGAGTGATATCGGGTCATTCGGCGGTTTTTTCAAGCCGGACCTGGGCGGCATCAGTGAGCCGGTGTTCATCTCGTCCACCGACAGCGTCGGCACCAAACTGAAGCTGGCTTTCATAACCGGTAAGCACAACACGGTCGGTGAGGACCTGGTCAATCATTGTGTTGACGACATTCTCGTACACGGCGCCAAGCCGCTGTTTTTTCTCGACTACATCGGCATCGGGAAACTCGATCCGAATGTCGTAGCCGAATTGGTCGAGGGCCTCAGCCGTGGCTGCCAGAAGGTCGGGATGGCGCTTCTGGGCGGCGAAACCGCGGAGTTGACCGATCTCTACCAACCGGGCGAGTACGACCTGGCCGGCTTCATTGTCGGCATGACGGACCGCGCGAAAATCGTGGATGGTTCGACGATCAAGTCTGGTGATGTCTGTCTCGGGTTGCCGTCGAATGGTCTGCACACTAACGGTTACACTTTGGCGCGAAAGGTCGTCTTTGAGATCGCTCGTCTGAGACCGGAAGATAGATTCCCGGAGCTGAACGGTACGGTGATCGATGCCCTGATGGCGGTGCATCGCTGTTATGCGCCGATCGTTCATCCACTACTGTCTGAATTCGACATCCACGGCATGGCGCATATCACCGGCGGCGGGATTCCCGGGAATCTCAATCGCATCATCCCCGCCGGCTGGTGCGCCGAGATCGACAAGACTGCCTGGCCGGTGCCGCCCGTGTTCGATTTTCTGAGGGAAAAAGGGGATATCGATCCGGTCGATATTTATCGAACCTTCAATATGGGGATCGGTTATATACTCGTGGTCGATGCAACCGAAGCCGATGCAGTCATCGCACGCATCGGCGAAATGGGCGAGAAGGTCTATCGAATCGGTCAAGTCGTCAAAGGAAGTCAACCAGTTCTCCTGACGGATGGCTGAACTGCCGCCGGTGGATGAGTGAAACAATGATTCTTCTCTGTATAATGGATGGTTTTGGTCTTCGAGAACCGGCGCCGGACAATGCCATCGCCGCCGCCCACACGCCCAACTATGACCGTCTCATGGCCGAATGTCCACACACTGCGATTGATGGCTCCGGCCAAGCGGTGGGGTTACCGGATGGTCAGATGGGCAACAGCGAAGTGGGGCATCTCAATCTCGGCTCGGGGCGGATTGTCTACCAGGATATCACGCGTATTGATAAAGCCATCGCCAACGGCAAATTGTTCAACAATCCGGTGCTCAGTCTCGCCATGGATCGCGTCGCAGGTGAAGACAAGGCGATGCATCTTTTCGGACTGGTATCCGACGGCTGCGTGCACTCGTCGCTGGAGCACTTGTATGCACTGGTCAGGATGGCCAAAGAAAGAAACGTTGAACGCGTGTATCTCCACGCCTTCATGGATGGTCGTGACACGCCGCCTGATTCCGGTCAGCACTACATGGCGCAGGTAGTTGCCAAGTTCGATGAGATCGGATTGGGAAAAGTGTCCACTATTTCCGGTCGCTACTATGCCATGGATCGCGACAAGCGTTGGGAGCGTGTCGAGCAAGCCTACCAGGCGATAGTTCACGGCAAGGGTCAGAAATTCGCTGATCCGGTCGAGGCGATCGAAGCTTCGTACGCCGCCGGGGTCACCGACGAGTTCATCGTACCGCTGGTAATTGACAACGGCTCGGCGGATACGGGACGGCTGTCGGATGGCGACCTCGCGATCATTTTCAATTTCCGCTCCGACCGCGTCCGAGAAATCTCGCAAATGTTTCTCGGCTACAAAAACGACGGTTACGATCACCCCAACAACCCTAACGTCGAACTGGTGACCATGACCAACTACGACGTCAAGATGACCGAGGCCAAACCGGTATTCCAGCCGAACAGGTTGAACAATATCCTGGCCGACGTGCTCGCGCGGACCGGACGCAAACAGCTTCGCACGGCGGAGACGGAGAAGTATGCTCACGTTACATTCTTCTTTAACGGTGGTGTCGAGAAACCCGTCGAGGGGGAAGATCGTGACCTGATTGCGTCGCCCAGGGTGGCCACCTACGATCTCCAGCCGGAGATGTCGTCGGTTGAGGTCACGGACAATGCTGTGAAAAAAATCGAGTCCGGGGAATACGACCTGGTGATCCTGAACTACGCCAACTGCGATATGGTCGGCCACACCGGTGTTTTTGAGGCGGCCAGGAAGGCGGTCGAGGCGGTCGACACCGGTCTGGGACGGCTCCTTGAGGCCGTGAAGAGCCAAGACGGTGTGGCGATCATCACAGCCGATCATGGGAACGCCGAACAGATGCTGGATCCCGATTCCGGCGGACCCTTTACGGCCCACACGACCAATTTGGTGCCGTGCATTCTGTACGATCCTTTGGAAGCAGTCGGTCATCGTGAAAGCGTCACCTTGCGTGACGGTGGCATCCTGGCCGATATCGCGCCGACCATCCTTGACCTGATGGATCTCGAGATCCCGGTCGAGATGACCGGCAAATCACTAATAGAACGAGGGTGATCACTTGACCGGCCTGTTCAAAAGAATCGGTCGCATGATTCTCCCTGAAGATGTCGCTTTGCGCAAACGCCGACTGGAATTGCTGGTCTGGGCGTTCCTGCTATCCTTCGCGTTTTATCCTGAGTCCTGTGGTTTCATCGCCTGGTTTGCCTTAGTTCGTCCGCTATGGATAATCAGTTCGCTTCAGTGTCGGGCCGCTTTCAACGCCGCCTATTTCTTCGGTTTCTTTTTCAACCTATTCTCGATCTACTGGATAGGGATGGTGACCCCACCCGGCATGGTGGCCGCCGTGGTGCTTGTCGCCTTCTACTACGCAATCATCCTGATGGTCTTCTGGAAGCTATATCGCCTCCGGCCCATCTTCGGAATTGTCTCGATGCCCTTTCTCTGGGTCGGCATGGAGTACTTTCGCACACTCTCGCAGTTCGCATTTCCCTGGTCTGACCTCGGCTACACGCAGGCCTACTACTTGTACATTCTGCAGATCGTATCCGTGATATCCGTTCATGGCCTGTCGTTTCTGATTGTGACGGTGAATGTTTTGCTCTGGCAAGTGTTCCGCAAAACCGTATCGCCGGAACGACGCGTTACTGCCTTGTTTGCGTCTCTTGCAATTGTTGTTGCGCTGGTTGCCTATGGCTGGATTGAGATGCCTCGATTCCCTGAGACCGGCAGCTATCGCCTGGCCCTGCTTCAAGGCTCGGTGCCGCTGGATGAAAAATGGAGTGACGGCAATCAATATCACAGTATCGATGTATACGACTCGCTGACTCAGACCGTTGAGGACAGCACCGTTCGGTTATACGTATGGCCGGAAACGGCGGCGCCCTGCTATCTCTCGCACGACCGGGCCTGCCGCCAACGGGTCGCCGAGGTGGCCCGCCAGTCGGCTACCTACCACCTGGTCGGCTCACTCGCCGCCAGCTATAATCAAGAGGGGAAACGGTATTATAACTCCTGCTTTCAGTTCAACCCGACCGGTCGGATCGAGCAATCATATGACAAAGTGAAACTGGTGCCGTTTTCCGAACAGGTGCCCTATCAGGATCAAGTTCCCTTTATGCGCAAGGACTTCCTGAGGAAGTACCTGACGTTTATCGACCAATACGGTGTGCAGTGGTGGTCGGATTTCCGTCCCGGCGATTCGGCGGTGATTTTCCGACTGCCCGATGCCGGCTACTCGGTACTGATCTGCTTTGAGACGGCCTTTCCGGAGTTTGTGCGCCGCACCATACGCGACGGTGCTCATTTCGTGATCGGGATAACCAACGACACCTGGTTTGGACGCTCGGTCGGGATTCATATGCACGCCCGAATCTTCATCACCCGGGCCGTTGAAAACCGCTGCTGGTTCGCGCGCGCCGCTAACAGCGGTCTGACTTTTATAGTCGACGGCTATGGACAGGTGCGTTCAGAGCTTGAACCCTACACGGTGGACGTCCTGTTAGGTGAGGTCGATCTGTTGGATGAGTTTTCCTTTTACACCCGGCACGGAGACTTCGTCGGGCGGTTCTCGTTCTTGTTTACCGTTTCCATCATAGGTATATTGCTGGCACTATGGTTTGCTGGAAAGATTATGTCCCGGCGCTCCGGTTCTGGTGCGTAGCGCTTTGGACTATCGTTATTGGCTTCGGCCAGACAGCGTCCGCGATCGAGTGGCGCACCCTGACCTCGTTCAAGGATGTCCGCAGGCTCACTGTTATCAATGACACTCTCTGGGCAGCCACGTCAGGGGGGCTGCTGGCTATTCACGATGGAATCGAACCCGTAACTGAATACACCAACGTCGATGGCCTGGGGACGACAGATGTTTTCGAGATCATCATGGACAACAACGGACAGAAGTGGGTAGCAGGTATGGGATGTCTGGTGCGGTTCGGTGCGGCAGATTCAAAGCAGTATATGTTTATCGACGACAATGGTGAATCCATTGGCCTGACCAGTCTGGCCGACGACGGCGACCGGCTGTGGGTGGGGGCATCGATAGGACTGGTGTTATTCTCCAAAACGATCGACGACGGACAGATCCAGGACAGCTACGGTCGCTTCGGTGATCTGCCCGACTTCCCTCGGGTCAACGACGTTCTTCTTGTCGGAGACACTATCTGGTTAGCCACTTCCGACGGCCTGGCGGTGGCCGATGTTTCCAATCCGGTGCTTCTGAAGTCCCGCTACAATTGGATCACGTTCGGGGCCGACTTGTTCGACAACGCCGGCGTCGCACGTATCGTGATGTTTGACTCGGCCTTTTACGCGGCTACCTCCGGTGGATTGTGGCGATTGGAACTCACAGCCGTCGACACGACCATTACACGCCTCGATATCTCATTTGGCGACGGTTTCATGGACCTGGCTGTCGTCGGCGATTCGCTGATCTTTTACTGTGAGTCGGGCATGGGTGCTATTGTCAATGGCGCGGTTTCTTTTATCGCCACTCCCGGCCTGCCGGCGGCGCCGAACACCGGCCTCAGTTTTGGAGGACGACGTTGGCTGGCGGTTTCACAGGAAGGTATCTACTTCGACAGCAATGGGACCTTCGTTGAGTTCCGTCGCACCGGACTTCCAAACAACCAGGTCAGCGATCTGACCGTCAATCGCAACGGCGTTATCACGGCGGCTTTTACATGGCAACCAGCGGCTACCCTCATCGACAATCTCTGGGAATCCTATAGTTTTCATGTGGGCGAACGCACGACCCTGCTGATCTCGGATTCCAACGCTGTCCCCTGGCTCGGCACCCGGGGCAACGGTTTGTGGCTCCTGGGGGGGGATACGGCCGTTAACTACGACGAGCAGAATTCCACCCTCGTAGGTAATAACGACGATCCGCCTCCCTATCCGTGGATCGTCATAAACGGTCTGGCCACCGACGGGCGGTATTTGTTTGCCGCCTGCTACCGAGCCGCCAACGGTTATCCGGTCGCAATTGCCGATCTGAACAACATTGATGACTCCGTCAACGGTTGGGATGCGCTTGGCTCCGCCGACGGCATCGACCATACGTTTGTAGTTTCGCTTGATTACCGGAGCGGCTTTGTGGCCGTGGGCAACGAGTCCAATGGCGTGTATGTCTGCAATGTGGGTAACAATCCCTTTGACCGACCTGAGAATTCCTGCACCCATTACACCGAGAACAACTCATTTCTTCGCTCTAACGACATTCGCGTTGTCCGCTTTGCTCCCGACGGAATTCTCTGGGTGGGGACGAACGTGGGATTGTCGCGTTACGATCCCGGCATTGAAAGGTTCGTTGATGTCGATCTTCCGGCCGGCGTAGACCGGGATATTACCGATCTCGAGTTCGATGGTCGCGGCAATCTCTGGGTGGGCACGCGCGACGGCCTGGCCCGTTTCGACGCCACGACCCGACAGTTCGAAGTGTACACCGCCGCCAACAGCGGGCTGATCGCCGACCAAATCAACGCCCTTACCCTCGATCAGGCTACCGGAGACTTGTACATCGCCACGAACCACGGCATCTCGCTGCTGATATCACCGGTGGAACGAATCGAGTTCGACCTGGAGCAGGTGGTGGCGTTCCCCAATCCGTTTGTTATCAATTCACCGCTCGATAGCCTGGCCTTCAACTTTGGTCGTCCGGGTATGGTTCGAATCTTTACCCCCGCCGGCGAACTTGTAAGGAGACTGGATGCCAACTGTGGCTGGTTCGGCGACAATCAGGCGCGTGAACGGGTAGCCTCCGGTGTTTATATCTACCTTCTGGAGGACGACCGGGGCAATATCAAGCGGGGCAAAATCCTTCTGGTACGGCAGTGATGGAAGTCTCGCGACTGTCAATCTCACACCTGAACACCGACCTGCTAACTACCCGCACGGCTGATTCATTCTTTGGTTCGATTGGGTTTGTTCGGTTGTGGGAAACGATGGGAGGCAAGCCGGTCTACTGGGTGGCTCGTGTCGATGGCGAGGTTGCTGCCCTACTGCCCGGAGTCGAGTTCGGTCGGCGCCCATTGAAACGTTTTCAGTCTATGCCTGACGGCATCTACACACGAATCCTCACTGGAGTATGCGAGAACCACGCGCGACCGAAGATAACCCGCGCCCTCTTACAGGCGGTAGCAGAAGCAGGATACGCCAAAGTATACGTTACCGACTTCCACGGCCTGATGGAGGTTCCGGAAACGTATGCTGCGCAGCCATGCCGCACGATGATTGTCGATATCTCCGATAAGGACTGGGTACCACCGGACCGCAAAAAGCAGTCGCAGATTCGTAAAGCGGAAAGAGAGGGTGTAAAAGTAGAACGACTGGACGCTGTTGCTCACATGAAAAGCTTCCTGCAACTGATGCAGACTACCGAGCAACGACACGGAAGGAAACCGCGTTATCCTCCGCAGTTTTTCTCCGCTCTTGCGGAGCTTGCGGCCGAAGATGATCGCGTCGTATGGTGCTGGTGCGAGCATGAGGGTCGGCCGGTCGTTTCTCACATAACTTTTATTGAAGGCGACACGGCGCTCCACTGGCAAGTTTACTATGACAAAGCCTTCTCGTTTCTCAAGGCCAATCAGTCCATGTTGTGGCAACTGATTGGTGAATTGAGACAACGCGGTGTTCGCAGGTTGAGTCTGGGTGCTTCGCCGCCGGGAGCCTCGGGACTGGTCGATTATAAGGCCATGTGGGGTGGCGAAGAGTATGCCTACAACTGCTACGTCCACAAATCCGGATTAGGCAGGCTCTTGTGAACGAGTCGAATATGAAAGTCCTGCTCCTGGCCGACGCCCGAGCCTTTCACACCGAACGGTTCTCCCGGCAGCTTCAAACTCAGGATTGCGATGTTCTGACCGCCTCGCTCGAGAACGGCACGATGGAATATCGCCACCTAAGCGGACGAGGTCCGGTCAAATCACTGCACTACCTCTCGGCAGTGCCGCAACTCCGGCGATTGATCGAGCAGTTTCAGCCGGATGTGATCAACCCTCATTTTGCCTCCGGCTATGGTTTCATCGCGGCTCTGGCACGCAGCGGGAGTCGTCCGCCGATCGTGCTCAACCTCTGGGGTTCCGATATCCTCATCGTCCCGCGAAAATCGTGGTTGCACAAAAGGAAAACGCGCTACGCCCTTAGGGTTGCGGATTACGTGATCGGCGATTCGGAATTCCTGGTGTCGGCGGCTGAAAGGCTCGCGGGTAGCATAGAGCGATCTGTTATCCCCTGGGGCATCGAACGCCGTTATCTGCGATTTCACAAGAAAGACTACTCGCTTCAGAAACCGCTTCGAATCATAGTGCCCCGGACGCAGGTGCCTGTCTACAACAATGAGTTTATCGTCCGAGCGCTACAACCATTGATTGCCGACGGTACCGTAGGTCTCACCTTTCCATCGTTCGGACCTGACAGTGCCCGATTTCGCGATGTGGTCGCGCCGTATCTTGACAGTGGTATCAACTTGTATGATGCCATGCCTCGCGAGCAGTTCCTGGCCTTCATGGCTCAGCATGATATATACCTGTCAGCCTCCCGCTCCGATTCCTCACCGGCGTCGCTGATCGAAGCGATGGCGCTGGGACTACTACCGGTCGCGGCCGACATCCCCGGCGTTCGGGAATGGCTGTCGGACGACAATGGACGACTCTTTCCACAGGACGATGATAATGCTCTGCATACAATCATCACCAGCATTGTCGGTGGTGACGACAGCTTCACCGACCTGCGCCGCCGCAACCTTGAGAAGGTGCAGCGAGACGCCATCTTCGAGGACAACGTGGCAACTCAGTTAGCCATTATGCGTCGGCTGGTTGATCGGAGCCGTCAATGACACCGCGAGTGTTGCTGATTTGCTACTACTTTCCTCCCCTGGGCGGTGCCGGGGTGGGACGACCGCTATCGCTTTTCCGGCTGCTGCCGTCTCACGGCATCCAGTGCGATGTCCTCACTGTCAAGCCGGTGGCGTATCGCGTATTCGAGCCGGAGTTGCTCGATAACCTCGATGCTACCCGCATCTATCGAGCGGGCAGCCGCGATCCACAACGACTACTGCGCCTGGTCGGGATTCGCCGCGTACGTGAAACCCACATTCGTCGGACCGGTTGGATCTCAAATCGGTTCTTTCCGGATCCCAAGATCGGCTGGGTCGCTCCGGCGGTGAGGTTGGCCCGCCGGTTGGTGCGTGGGGACAATTACACAGCTTTGATCTCCACGTCGCCGCCGATCTCTTGCCATCTCGTCGCGCAAGCCATCCACAACGAGACCGGCCTGCCCTGGATTGCCGACTTTCGTGATTTCTGGATAAGCCACAAAATCGAAGATGTCTTTGCCGACCAATCGCGGCGGGAGCGAGCTTGGGAACTCATCGGAACTATCAAGGATCGAGCCGCCGTCGTCACAACGTGCAACCCGGCCATCAGTGAGTACCTTGGCGGCGGCGATGTCATCTTCAATGGCTACGACGACACTTTGGCGCAACACTGGCGCGTCCCGTCGGATCGAACCGTCGTGAACATCGGACTACTTGGGACCTTCGATGAACTCGTTCCCATAGAACCGCTCCTGAGAGTGCTTGCAATGCTGCGCGAGACATCACCCGAGTTGTTCAAGAATATCCGGCTGCTGCAGGTGGGTCGTGTTGATGAAGGCTGGTTCCGAGCGCTTCTGCGAAAGCACGCCCTGACCGAGGTCTGCACGATGCACGGTTTTCAGAGCCGACGTCGCTCGATTGAGATACTATCCGAGGCGTCTCTCTTCTATCTAGGCTTGGCCTCGACCAAAGAGCGGGGCATCGTTCCCTCTCGTTTGTTCGGACTATTCGCCTCCGGGCGCCCGATCCTGGCCGCTCTGCCGCCGGGCAACGTCGTCGCCGACTTGATTGCAAAGATCGACAATGGATGCACGTTCGGTCCAGACCAGTCCGACGACATGAGAGAAGCAGCCGATTTCGTCGGTCGTCTCGCTCAGCAGCATCTGTCTGGTGAGATGTCGCTAATCGTGCGACCGGAGTATGCGAGCCGGTTTTCTGCGAGCGCTATGGTTGCGAAATTCGCTGGGGTTATCCGGAATCTGTGAGGGGGCTTCCTGGCTCAACGCCTGAAGGCGTCACCGTCGTTCATACAATCGTCGCAGACGCGGACGCCAGAAGGCATTGGACAGCAGGTCGGTATTATCCGAAAAGAGATCCGCGTTACCGATCAATGGAAGGCGGGAGATTGCTTTGATCTCCTCATCCGTTATCCGGGTCGTGATTGCTTCAACGAATCGATCAGCGTGCAACACTCGAAAAGGGCGATTGAAAAACGAGGATACTCGGGCCGTCAACGGCTCGGTGATTGCCAGTTCATTGTGCATGCGCGCGAGTTCTTCACAGGCTATAACCAGCGGTTCTTCACGCACCGACCATGTCCTGGCCGAGACCAACTGATTGAGGATAGGCTGCAAGGTCGATCCGCACTTCAATTGCTGAAAGGCCGTACCGAACCATTTGGGAAACGGTGCGTACTGCTTCTCCATGAGGAAACACAAACGCATTATGTCGCGAGCGAGTTGCCCGCCGATTAGTGCCGAGCCGAGTTCGTCTCCCACCTGCCCGGCCCGCCCCACGAGATGCTCTTCCTGAGCGATGCGCCGCCATCCTGCGGCCAGCAAGTACAGCCAGACATCATGCGGATAATACTTAAACCGCTCCCGGATCGCCTGCAATCCGAGATCGTCGTGATAAACAGTCCCGTCGACAATGGTGCGCAGTTTGTGCTCGCTGAAGGTTAACCAGTC
>CBDUZQ010000028.1:0-13511 GCA_965371755.1 uncultured bacterium | reverse complement strand
GAGCCGGGCGGGGATGAGAAGTATGACATTTACATGATGAACCTCGGATCGTTGTTCTACGGGATGACATATGCGGATTCGCTCGGATTTGGTGATCCACAGAAGGCCACATCATTCATCCATCTTAACTCCGATCCAAGACGGTTATACGGATATGAAAACCGCCCCATGGATGCTATCCGGGTTACGGCGGCGCACGAGTTTTTTCACGCTGTGCAGTTCGGCATCGATTGGGGTGAGGCCGAAGACATCGATACGGAGTACGATGAAAGGCGTTACTGGATGGAGATGTCGGCGGTCTGGATGGAAGAGGAAATTTATGACGACATCAATGACTATTACTACTACCTGGAGCACTTCTTCAATGTTCCAGAGTATTCGATTCAGCGATTCAGTAGCATGCTGGATCTGCATCCCTATGCGTCGGTCGTTTTCCCGATCTACCTGTGTGAGCGGTTTGGTCGTGACATTATCAGGGATATCTGGTTGCTTTGCGGAGAGCTTGGATTTGGTCCGAGTTTTTTGCGGGCTGCTGACTCAGCTATCTGGGAAACAAGCGGTCATACTCAGGATTGGACGTCGGCGTTCTCGGAGTTTGCGCTTTGGAACTATCTCACTGGAGAACGGGCCGATCTGACCATGCGAAATGGCTACAACTTGGACTTGATCTCCGGCTACTCGGAAAAAGAAGCGTACCCGGCGATTCCGTTTGAGAAACTGCATCCCCATTATAAATATCCGGAGACGGTTGTAGCCAACCTAAACCTTGCCGAAAGCCCTCGCCACAACGGCGCCTACTACCTAAGCCTGCATCTGCTTGAGACGGCGAATATCATGCCCGACACTACCCTCTGGGTATGCGACACGGGCGCGGGTGAGTTCCCCAACTGCACCGATTCTTTTCAGGTGGGTGATACTCTCGGTTGGGGGGATCCGTGGTACAGCTACGCAGTCAACGTTGACACCACCATCTTCAATATATCCCTGGCTCTTGGCAGCCCCTACGTGCCGACGCTTCCTCGTCCTTGGGGTGTGAACATTATTTATCAACTCGAGGAAGCGCCTGATTCTTTGATTGTAGAACGATATTATGCCGACGATGACGCCTCTTATCAGATCAAGCTGCCGGACCACGCGGAGTATCGATCACTGACGTTTATCCTGACACCGGCGTCCACCAATAGAGCCTTCTACGAACAGCCCCAGTACCGCATAATGTGGGTTGGGTACGGTATCAGTGAGAGCAATTACGACTCCCTGTTGGTTGAGGTCCCGGGGGCCGTACTGGACCCGTATCCCAATCCGGCCGTGGTTGCACAGATGGATCGACCGAGGGTGACTTTCCGCTTGAAAGTGCCGACCGACAACGAGAGCTACCCTATGTACGGTCTTCCCTTTGCCGCTCAGGATACGTACCTGCAGATCGATGTTTACACTATAGCCGGTGAACGGATCAAAACGGTCATTCGCAATGACCGACAGGATGAGCGGACCGGGACGCAGCAACGAGAAGGGGAGTTCTTTGCCGAATGGAATCTGACCAACGAGTCCGGCGCCGATGTTGCATCGGGGGTTTACCTGGTGTATGCACGTCTGTTCTCCAACGCAAAACGTGGCGTCCTGCTGGCTGAAGATCACACTAAGTTGCTCATTGTTCGATGAAACTGCGGCCGCGATTGATTAGCAGGATTGCCCTGTTCTCGGCCCTCATATATGTTCTCTCTTATGCGACATCATATCTACCGAATGTCAGCTTCGTCTTCTTCATAGTTTTCGCAGCCGGGTATCTGTGGGGTGCGCAGGCGGGCGTATTGGTCGGTTTGCTCGGTATGTGGCTGTGGAGTTCGTTCAATCCGTTTGGTCCGGCGGCGATTCCGCTCATGGCGGCTCAAATGATCGGCGCGGCGGCCGGCGGCATCGTCGGCGCCCTGTTTCGTCGAAGACGCAACCACGCAGCGGATCAAATCACGTCGTTGCAACTGATCGCTGTTTCGTTCCTATGCACGGCGGCCTTTTATCTACCGGTTAACACGGTGGACGCCTGGCTGTATCAGCCGTTTTGGCCGCGCTTCATCGGCGGACTACCGTGGGCGGCGATTTCGCTGGTGTCAAACGCTGTGATTTTCCCTTTGCTTTTCGGCGTGGTGGTCCGTTTATATGACCGGGAAGGTAACCTTGAATGATCGCGCGTATTTGCATACTGGCCGTTATCACGACGATTCTCTTCTCCGCTGTATCGGCGCAGGAGGCTGACTCGACCTATGTGGACACATTGGTGGACAGCCTGCCGCCGGTATTGTCAGATAGCGTTGATATCCTTTCGCCCCCGGGTGACAGCCTCGCCGACACGAGCGCGGTTGGATTGAGTTTTGATGAGCGGTACGAACGCTACCGCCAGGAGCATCCCAAGCGGATCCCGGCACTGTCATACTTTGACAGCCTGGCCCAGTACTTCGCCTCGCCGCGCCTGAATATGAGAGCACAGCGCGACCGCTCAATCTATCATGATGCCGGTGGCTACTTTCGATTTGATCCGTCCTACTTCACGCTGGATCACCAAATCACGCCGATGCGAAAAACTGTGCAGCCTTTTGGGCTGTCAGGTGATCGGCTGAATCTGGTTATCAACCGCATGAGTGTGCATCCTTTCGATCACGTTATCGAACCGGACGGATTGGTGGACCTCAATGACCTGCCGACAGCCGTAGATCACGATTTGTACGTTATAGCCGGACCGGTCGGTCGTTTGTTCGGCGGGCGGCAGGTAATCGCCAGTTTGGTGACACTTCCCAGGAGACCGAACGACAACGAACCTGTGACGGCCATATTGGCCGACAAGGGGGACGTCAGGTACTCATGGGTACGGGGGCGGTACTCGCGACGGTTTCAGTCAGGCAAGCAGATAGATGCCTCGATCGGTTATCGAGAGTCGGAGGGTCCGTTCCTGGGCAGGGAGGACGATGGCTATCATTATGTCGGTGACTTCTACTTCCCGATTGGAGCGCGTCATGGTATGAGGGCCGCCGGACAACTATACAATCGCGACGGCCGGTTGGCGGTACGCCCGGCTTTGGGTGGGGCAACGATCTCGCGGGATCGGTTCGACCGATATGTCGAATTGTCCCTTGATCGAAACAGCGACGACGGGAAGGTTCATTACGAACTGGGCTATCGGCACGAACGCCAGGGATCGTTCAGCGATGGCGCTTACACCTCACGCTACAACCACACCGCGCATGGAGCTTTTGTCAAGCGTGAATGGTTAATGGGTCGGACGATTCTGCGCGCGCGCATCGATGGTGAGTACGTTGAGTACAAAAGCTACGATGATCTCTCCAGTCGCGCCCAGGCCGACGCCACGCTGGAGATGGCTCGTTTGGTCGACGGAGTTCGGTATGCGCTGGCCGTCGGCGGGCGCTACGATGATGAGTTCTTGTTCATGCCGGACGCGGCGGCGGTGATATCGACAGAGAGTTCCAGGATACTCCTGCAACTGTCGGTCGGCTACTGTGAACGGGCGCCGAGTCTTCACGAACTGTTCCTGCCGTTTCAGCAGGCATCGATATACTCCTCCGGTATACGCGACTACGCCAACGAAGGCAACCGCCAGTTACAGCCGGAGAAACAACTGACGGGAAGTTTCTTGTTCGAATGGGGCAGTCTTGACAACGCGGTGAGGCTGAATGTGACGGGCGGACAAATTACCGATGGTATAGACTGGCAGCACCAGATGGTGGCCGATAGTGTCGCGGACTATCTGCTGTTTTCTCCCATTAACGGCGACATCGACTTTGTCAATGCCTCCCTTCTGCAACGCCTTAGACTGGCGGACTTCCTGCGTTTCTCCGGCGGTGGCGCTTACCACCATATAGAGTACGACCGCTATGACGACAAGGCGTATACTCCCGAATATCAGGCCTTCGCCGGACTGGAATTGCACCACTACTGGGCGTCGAGGCTACTCGATCTGTTTGCCTATGGCGAAGTCGTCTATGTGGGACCATATCACGGTTTAGTCGAGGATGGCCTGGGGGAACAGTTGATCGCCAATGCCAAGTTTTCATTGGGCTTGAAGGACTTCCGTTTTCATCTCGTGTTCCAAAACGTCCTGAACCAGGTCTATCGGCAGCGTGATTATCTCACCCATAACGGCAGCTTCTTCTACTACGGCCTGGTCTGGAACTTCAACGACTGAGCCACAGCGTTTGGCGGCTTGACTTTGACCATGCCGACGGCTTTATTGCCATCAATGCCACGATTGAATCTTACCCGCGATACCGCCTATCAAATGGTGGTCGACAAAATCGGTGTCAACAACCTGTTGAAACATATTCTAGCTGTCGAAGCCGGGATGCGTCGATTGGCCGAGCATCTGGGCGAGGACGTGGAGTACTGGGGTCTCACCGGTCTGGTTCACGATCTCGATTACAACGAGACAAAGGACGACGAAACCCGTCACAGTTTCCTGACTTGCGAGTGGCTGGCCGAGTACGACCTGCCCGAGGAGATGCTCAATGCCATCAAGGCGCACCCGGGTCATCAGCCTTGTCACACCAGATTGGATTGGGCGCTCTACAGTGTTGATCCGGCGACCGGGTTCATAGTGGCTTGCGCGTTGATGCACCCGGACAAGAAACTTGCATCGCTCGACGCTGAATTCATGCTCCGGAGATTCAAGGAAAAGCGATTCGCGGCTGGCGCCACACGCGAGAACATGGCGGCTTGTGCCCAACTTGATCTCCAATTGGGCGAGTTTCTGATGTTAGTGCGCGACGGCATGCTCACCATATCCGATCAGCTTGGGCTCTAAGGCATGGTTTCCCAGCGAAGTCTGTTTCGTAAAGATATCATCGGCTGGTCGCTTTACGACTTCGCCAATACTATCTATTCAATGAACATAGTGTCGCTCTATATGAAGCGGTACGTCGTCGAGGACCTGGGGTACGATGACCGCTATTTCGACATCCCGTTTTCAATCTCGATGTTCCTGGCGGCCCTGTTGCTGCCGGCGCTGGGGGCGATGTCGGATCAGTCGACCAAGAAGAAGATATTCCTGTTTTTGTTTACGCTGACCTGCTGCATCGCTGTGGGAGGATTGACGTTTATCCCGCCGGAGATGTTTGTGGTCACCATCGTACTTTTCGTCATCGCCAACTTTGCCTATGAGGCGGGCCAACCCTTTTACAATTCACTGCTATACTCAATTGCAGACGGGCGGCAGGCGCGATTTGTCTCCGGTATCGGAGTCGCCCTGGGTTACGTGGGTGCGATTCTGGGAATCGTGTTGGTACTACCGTTTGTAACCGGTTCGGTTTTTTCCGTCGATATCCCGTTTCTGAGCGGTGGGGGGAAGGTTGCGTCCTTTTTGCCGTCGGCGATCTTGTTCATGCTTTTTGCCCTGCCGCTGTTCCTGTGGGTGAAGGAGGCGCCGGTCAGGGCACGGAAGAAGATGAGCATAAAAGCAGCCTACCGCGATGTATGGGATGGTATCCGTCTGACCAAAAAATATCCCGGCGTAATGCGTTTCCTGGTTGCGGATTACTTCTTCGAGGATGCCGTGGCAACGGTGATTATCAATATCAGCATCTTCTTGTCAATCGTGGTAGGTTTGGCCGAGCATCAGATCCAAACCTTCCTGATTATCACTCCGATAGCGGCCGTGATCGGTTCCTTTCTGATCGGCAAGGTCGCGCAGTATTGGCCATTGAAACGTCTGGTCAACATCATCGTGATCGGATGGGTGGTGGTGCTGGTGTTGTTCGTGTTTGCGGAAAACATGACGGTGATATGGATCCTCGGCTCGGTCGTCGGCGTACTGCTCGGCGGGTTGTGGACCACGACCAGACCGCTGTTGGCGGAGTTGGTGCCGCGCAATGAGTTGGGGCGGTTTTTCGGTTTGTTTTCCCTCTCAGGCAAAGCAGCTGCGATGATTGGACCGTTGGTGTGGACTACCGTGGTCTATTTGTTCAACCCGGCTCGCCCGATAGGTCAGGCGACCGTTGAACTTCTGGGTATAAGTGACATGGATGCGGCCAAACTACCGTATCGAGTGGGCGTACTGTCGCTGGCTTTGATGATGCTGGTCGGGATGTACATTTTCCGCAAGGTCCCGACGCCTGAGGAGCGCACTGATGGTTAGACGAGTCGACGATTGGTACCAGTATACCGGCTGCGTTCACATCCACACCACGGAGTCAGACGGCACCCGAACGCTTGCGGAAGTGGTGGCGCTGGGTCAGGAGGTCGGGTTAGACTTTATGATGTTCTCCGATCACATGACCCTCTCTAACCGCGACGCCGGCAGGGAAGGATTCTACGAAAAGACGCTGGTGCTGGTTGGCTACGAACATAACGATCTGAACGATCATCACCATTACTTGGTGTTCGGATCACCTCGAGTCTACGACGCCGACATGACCGCAGCCCAGTATGTAGCCACCGGAGCGCAGGACGGCGCCCTGGGGATCATGGCGCATCCTGACGAAGTGCGCGACGCCCTCAAGAATCATCCGCCCTATCCCTGGGACGACTGGTCGGTGGTCGGATTTGACGGTATCGAAGTCTGGAACCAGATGTCGGAATGGACTGAGAAGCTGACCCGGTTCAATCAATTGGCGATGGTGTTTTCACCTCGCAAGTCGATCATCGCGCCGACCGATCGCATCCTAGCCAAGTGGGACGAAATCAGCCTGACTCGCAAATGTGTCGGTTTGGCCAGTGTCGATGCTCACGCTTTCGGCATTCGAATTTGGCCCTTTAGTTTCGAAGTATTTCCCTACAAGGTCCACTTCAAGTCGCTACGGTGTTACCTGCTGTTTGACGAGCCAATGAGCGCCGACTTTGAGAAAGCCCGAGCTCAGCTATATGGTGCCATCCGCAATTGCCGGTTGTTCTTCGCCAACGAGCGGTGGGGTTCGGCCGAGAAGTTCCGCTTTATCGGTGAGTGCGGTTCGGAAAAGGTGACTTGCGGCGGCAGCCTTGCGTCGGAACAAGATGCCAGGCTGATGGTGTCACTTCCGAGCAGGGCCACGTTGCGCCTGATCCACAACGGCCGGAAGATTCTTGAAACTGTATCGCACGAATTGGAGTATCAGGTCTCCGCCAAAGGCATCTATCGTGTCGAAGCGTTTAAGGACCATCGCGGCTGGATATTTTCGAACCATATCAGGGTGGGTTGCTGAAATGTTGGATGAGAGAATGCAGGTGTACTTCTATGGTGGCGAGGATGATTCTGCTCCCAACTCGCAGAACGGCAGTCTCGCCTGCAAGTTTCTATTGGTATCCAGCGACGGCTGTCTCTATCTGCTGTTTGGACCGCTCGCCGAGTTCCCCTATCATGCCGGTTTGCTCGATCGTTTCTGCCAGGAGCAACAGATCGCGTCCAGTTGGGCCGAGCGACCTGGTCTGCTCGAGATATTTGATGAAAGCTGTGAGGTCCGTGGCGGCGGGTATCTGGAACTCGACCGGGGTCTGCGGACGGTCAGTGTTAGTGGAGAATCCACCGCATACGGTGGTTTCCGTCAGCGTGAGATCAACCGCATCCTTCAGGGGCACCCATTTTTCTCCGAGTTCACCTGGACGGTTGAGTAGTAGGTCGAAACCGCTGCGGTTTCGACACGGTGTCAGGAGCGCAGGGCTCATGACCTACGGAAACTGCATAATAATGTACCCCCAACAGCCTGTCCCGTAAGGCAGTAGGTCTGTTGCAAGGTCACTGAACGCATGGTTACGGGCTGCACCCGGCCCGGCGGTAAACAAATTCAAATTCTCTTGACATGCCTGCCCATTATGGCTACAGTTGGGACAATGTTTGGCAAGGCTGTTTGTAGTGTGATGAATGTTTGAGACTTTTTACCCCATACTGTTTCTGCTGGTAGCCGCCTCCCTTCTGGCGGTCGTGTTCGTGGCGATGTCGATTCTTATTGGCAAGCGAACAAAACTGGGTCGCAAACTGGAACCATACGAGTGTGGTATGGAGCCGGTCGGAACTACCCGGGAGCCGGTGCCGATCAAGTTCTTCCTGGTGGCTATCCTGTTCGTGATTTTTGACATCGAAGTAATCTTTCTATATCCCTGGGCGGTGATATCGCGCAGCTTGGGGTTGTTCGGCTTCATTGAAATGCTCGTGTTCGTGGTAATCCTGCTGGTGGGCTATTTCTATATACTTGGTCGGGGCGCGCTGAAATGGGAATAGAAGAGAAGATCCCCGATTCAATAATCCTGACTACCCTCGACAAGATGGTCAACTGGTCTCACCGCCGGTCAATGTGGCCGCTCGGGTTCGGACTGGCCTGCTGCGCCATCGAGATGATGTCCACCTTTGCGCCGCATTTCGATCTGGCTCGCTACGGCATGGAGGTGATGCGGCCGTCGCCACGGCAGGCGGACCTGATGATTGTCTCCGGCCGGGTATCGATGAAAATGGCCCCGGTGATCAAGACGCTGTACGAACAAATGCCTAACCCGAAGTGGGTTATCGCTATGGGGGCATGTGCTTCGTGCGGTGGTGTGTTTAACAACTACGCCGTTTTGCAGGGGGTCGATAGGATCATCCCGGTTGATGTTTATGTCCCCGGTTGTCCGCCACGGCCCGAGCAATTGATGGACGGCATTCTCAAGCTTTACGAAAAAGTCGACAAGGAATCTCTAAAGGACAAAAGGGAAGACTGGGGCCGCAAGGTCGGTTGATCGAGTCGAGTTGAGTCGGCTGGACAGGCTGACCCGGCTGAGATTGTGAAATTCGGAACAAGACGTCGATATGGAAGAACAGTTCAGAGGTTTCATCAAGGATCGGTTCGGCGAGGCGGTGATCAGGGAAGATGATTTTCGCGGCGAGCAGTCTTTCTATATCAAGCCGGAGGCTCTGGTCGAGATCTGCCAGGCCTTTCTGGAAGACAACGAGCTCCAGGTCAAATTCCTCAGCGACATAACAGCCATCGACTGGCTTGGTCACGAACGAGAGAACGAGGGTCGCTTCGAACTGATCTACAACCTGTACTCCCTGACTCATGCTCATCGCTTTTTCCTGAAAGTGCATCTTCCCTCGGAGGCTCCCAGGATAGCATCACTGTGCGATCTGTGGCCCGGGGCCAACTGGATGGAGCGTGAGGTCTTTGATCTATTCGGGGTTGAGTTTGTGGGTCACCCCGATCTTACCAAGATACTGACGCCGGATGATCTCGAGGGACATCCACTACGCAAAGATTTTTCGCTCACTTACGAGCAGCCCCAGTTCAGTTGGAACAAAGACGAGCCACCCGAGGTGATCAGGTAATGCCCGAGCAGAGAACTGTCACCCTCAATATGGGGCCGCAACATCCCTCTACGCATGGCGTCCTGCGAGTGGTAGTGGAGCTCGACGGTGAGCGAGTAGTCAAGGCTACACCGGTAATAGGGTATCTCCACACCGGCATCGAAAAGACGATGGAGTCGAAACTGTACTACCAGGCGCTGGTCTGCACCGACCGTATGGATTACCTGGCGCCGATGTCGAACAACCTCGGCTACTGTCTGGCGGTAGAGAAACTGATGGACATCGAGGTGCCGGAGAAGGTGCAGTGGGCTCGTGTTTGTCTGGCCGAACTGACTCGGATAAAATCACACCTGGTCTGGTTGGGGACGCATTCGATCGACCTCGGCGCTATGTCGATGCTTCTGTATACCTTTCGGGATCGTGAGTCTATCATTGACGTTTACGAAGCCTGCGGCGGTCAGCGAATGATGACCAGCTATATTCGCATCGGCGGGCTGGCCCATGAGTTGCCGGTCGATTTCGATAAGAAAATGCGCCGCGTCGTCAAGCAGGTCAACGAGGGTTTAGCTGATTATGAGAACCTGTTGACCAATAACGAAATCTTTATCAACCGCACGCGCAACGTGGCTGTCATATCGGCCGAAGATGCTATTGCGTGGTCGCTGTCGGGGCCGATGCTGCGCGGCAGTGGGGTCAAGCATGACTTGCGCAAAGCGAATCCATACAGCGGTTACGAGAACTTCGATTTCGAGATCGCCTATGGCGAAAAGGGAGATGCCTACGATCGCTATCTGTTGCGGCTGAAGGAAATCCGCCAGTCGTTGCGGATAATAAACCAGGCCCTTGACGGTATGCCGGAAGGTCCCTATCGCGCCCGAGTACCGGGGGTGGTGCTGCCGCCCAAGGAAGACGTGCTGTACAAGATGGAATCGATGATTTTCCATTTCAAGATTATCACCGAAGGTTTCAAGGCGCCGGTCGGTTCGGTTTATCAGGCTATTGAATCGCCCAAAGGTGAGTTCGGATTCTTGATCACCGGTGACGGCAGTAACAGACCGCGCCGGGTGCGAGTCCGCCCGCCGTCGTTTATAAATTTGGCTTCGCTGCCCCGATTGGTGGAGGGCGGCATGTTCTCCGACGTGGTGTGCGCCATTGGGTCTATAGATATTGTGTTGGGAGAAGTGGATCGATGATTCTTACGCCGGAATCAGTTCAACGCATCAAAGATAAGTTGGCGCAATACCCTCAGCGCAAGTCGGCTGTTTTGCCGGCATTGACAGTGGCCTATCGACAGGTGGGGCACTTGAACGACGATGTCTACCGGGAGATATCCCAGGTCATCGGCGTTCCGACCCTGGAAATTGCCGAAGCGGCGACTTTCTACACCATGTTTCCCAAACAACCGGTGGGCAAGTATCTGATACAGGTTTGTCACAATATCTCCTGCTCGTTAATGGGCGCTGATTCGCTGGTCGCCTACCTTGAGGACAAGTTAGGAATCAAGATGGGTGACACAACTTCGGATGGCTTGTTTACGTTGATCTGTGTGGAATGTCTGGGTTCGTGCGCGACAGCGCCGATGATGCAGATCAATCATGACTACTACGAAAATCTCACGCCGGAGAAGGTTGATGCAATCCTTCAGCAGTTGAGGTCAGAGGCATGACATTCTACTCTCCGGTCATCACCAACGCGAAAGAGGCAGCCGACAATGAGAAGCTGCATCTGTTCAAGTATGTTGAGGATCCGGATCAGCCTAAGGTTGAAACGTACGAGACGCACGGCGGCTACCAGGCCTGGAAGAAGGTGCTGAGTACGATGTCGCCGACTGAAGTGATCGAAGAGGTCAAGAAATCCGGCATTCGCGGTCGAGGCGGCGCCGGGTTCCCAACCGGTGTGAAATGGGGTTTCGTGCCGAAAGACTCCGCCAAACCGCATTACCTGATCTGCAACGCCGACGAGTCGGAGCCGGGCACCTGTAAAGATCGGGTGCTGATGGAACGCGACCCCCATGGTATCATCGAGGGCATGGCGATTGGTGCGTACGCCGTCGGGTGCCATCTGATGTTTATCTACATCCGAGGTGAGTTCGGACACTGCGCCGAGATGATGGAAAAGGCAAAGGAAGAAGCGTATGCTCGTGGGCATCTGGGCAAGAACATTTACGACAGCGGCTATGACCTCGACATGATCGTGCATACCGGTGGCGGCGCCTATATATGTGGTGAGGAGACTTCGCTGTTGAACTCGCTGGAGGGCGAGCGCGGCATGTCGCGGATTCGACCGCCCTTCCCGGCCATCGCCGGACTGTATGCCTGTCCGACCATCGTGAACAACGTCGAGAGTCTGGCCACCGTGCCGCACGTGATCAACCGCGGCGCCGAATGGTATAGTTCGCTGGGTACTGAGAAGTCGACGGGCACGAAGATTTTCTCCCTGAGCGGTCACGTCAACCGACCGGGCAACTACGAGGTCGAGTTGGGTTTCTCGCTCAAGAAACTGATCTACGACCCCGCTTACGGCAACGGCATCCGCGGTGACCGAAAACTCAAAGGCGTTATACCGGGTGGGTCATCGACGCCGTTTCTCACGCCGGACATGATCGACGTCAACCTCGACTACGAGTCGCTGGTCGAGGCTGGCTCTATGTTAGGCAGCGGAGCGGTCATTGTGTTCAACGAAGACACATGCATCGTCTGGGCGATCAAAAAGCTGATCCATTTCTATCGGCATGAATCGTGCGGCAAGTGTACCCCTTGTCGCGAAGGGACCGGTTGGCTGGAGAAGATCATCAGTCGTATCGAGGCGGGTCAGGGTCGACCCGGCGATATCGAGAAGATCGAGGAACTTTGCGAGAATATTATGGGCCACACGGTTTGTCCGCTTGGCGATGCGGCTGTGATGCCGATCCAGTCCGCGATCAAACACTGGCGCGATGAGTGGCAGTACCACATCGACCAGAAGAAGTGTCTCGTGAAATCGGAGTTCGCCTTTTAGCGTGATGTAGTATGGCGGAAGATATCAAAAAGAACGCTCCGGCTCCTGCGAAGCCCGACACGGTGACGCTGACCGTTGACGGTCGCGAGACAACGGTGCCTAAGGGTACCAGTGTTCTGATCGCCGCCAAAGCGATGGATATCGATATACCCACCTTCTGCTGGCACCCCAAGCTGAAATCGGTCGGCGCCTGCCGCATGTGCTACGTTGAGATCGAGAAGCGACCCAAGCTGGAAGTGTCCTGCGCCACTGAGGCTTTGGACGGTATGGTCGTCCGAACCAACAGCGACAAGGTGTTGAAAGGTCGTCGGGCGGTGCTGGAATTCCAATTGCTCAATCACCCCCTCGATTGTCCAACCTGTGACAAAGGTGGGGAGTGCACGCTTCAGAATCTTGTCGTGGCGCACGGCATCGATGACAGCCGGTTTGATTTCCGGAAGAATCGTTTCGTCGACGACGGCATGACGACTACTTTCGACGATCTCAAGGTCGGGCCGGAGATCATCCTCAACCGCAATCGTTGTATCCTTTGTTACAAATGTGTCCGTGCCAACAAAGAGGCGTTTGGAGAGTACGACCTCGGTGTTTACGAACGTGGCAACATGGCCGAGATTGGTGCGGCGCCTGGAATACAGGTAGCCAATCCGTTCTCCGGCAATCTAACCGAGATTTGCCCGGTGGGCGCCTTGACCAGTGAGGAGTGGCGTTACAAGATTCGGGTCTGGCTGACTGAGACGGTTTCCTCTATATGCAATTTCACCAGTTCCGGGACCAATATCCTGTTTTGCAGGGATGCGCACAAGAACCATGTCTACCGAGTGCAGTCATCGTGCCATGATGACATTGATGACGGCTGGCTGGCTGACGTGACGCGGTATGGTCACCAGATGGTGAACTCATCGGAGCGGTTGAAGACACCGTTGGTCAAGAAAGAAGGCAAGCAGGTTGAAGCGACTTGGGATGAAGCTCTTGATGTCATCTACCAGCGCTTTTCCGCGATCAAGGAGAAAAAGGGAGGGGTCTGTATCGGTGGCTTGGCCGCGCCGAATCTTGACAACGATTCGCTCTACTGTTTCTCCAAATTTTTCCGAACAGTTCTGAACTCCAACAATATCGACTTCCGTCAGGATTACAAGATCCTCCCGGCCGGCGACTCTGTCTTTGGCGCGCTGTGTCATCAGAAGTTTTCCAGTGCCGATATCGACGATTCCGATGTAATCGTCATCTTCGGCTCCGACATGATCAACGAGCATCGCAACGA
>CBDUZQ010000027.1:0-13530 GCA_965371755.1 uncultured bacterium | reverse complement strand
ACTCAGGTGGAGCAGGCGATCAAGAAACGCGTCATGGATGCCGGAGTACCGGAGAAGAACATCGGCATCGACGACCGGGGCGTGCTTGGAAACCCGATTTTCCAGAAAGCTACGGCGTTGATCAACGCCCGCCCGATGCGTACTCATGCCTGGTCGGGAGTGGGAAGCCTGATCAAGAACTATATCATGTTCGACCCACACCCACCCAACTACCATGACAACGCCTGCGCGCCTCTTGGCAAACTATGGGAGTTGCCGATCGTCAAGGGCAAAACGCGTCTGAATGTATTGGTGCTCTTTACGCCGCTGTTCTACGGTGTGGGGCCACATCATTTCGACAAGACCTACACCTGGGTGTACGGAGGCTTGGCGGTCGGCACCGATCCGGTGGCGGTGGACAGCGTCGGACTCCGGTTGTTTCAGGCGAAACGGAAGGACTATTTCCAGGGCGAGCGTCCGATCAAACCGGCCGCGCATCATATCGCTTTCGCCGACACACGGTATCATCTCGGTACCAGCGACCCGTCGAAGATCGACCTGGTCAAGCTCGGCTGGGAGGAAGGGGTGCTGATTTGAGGGTGGTGGCGCAGGGGGGTTGCCCTTGGATGCCCACCGCAAGCGGATGGGCCACCTGAGGAAGTAGCAAGTAACCAGACCGGCATATACGCCGATTCTCTCTTGATGGGATATTGATTCGGATGAAAAACAGAAATATCCATGCGGTAACGGGTGCCTTCGGGTACTCCGGCAAGTACATCGCGAAACGCCTGCTGGATTCCGGTGGAGAAGTTATCACTCTCACCAATTCGCTGGACCGCAGCAATCCTTTTGGCACCAAAGTACGGGCGTTTTCTTTCAACTTTGACAATCCTGATCGTCTTCAGAATACGCTGGCATCCGTTTCCGTGCTGTATAATACTTATTGGGTACGATTCAATCACCGAGGGTTCACTCACGAGGAAGCCATCAGAAACAGTGAGGCATTGTTTCGAGCGGCTGCAGCCGCGGGAGTCGAACGTATCGTGCATGTCAGTATTACCAATCCGTCTATTGACTCACGTCTGGAGTATTTCAGCGGGAAGGCGCGACTTGAGGAGGCTATAAAGCAATCTGGCGTGAGCTATGCAATACTTCGACCGACCGTGATCTTCGGTAAGGAGGATATCCTGGTCAACAACATCGCCTGGGCCCTGCGTCGTTTGCCGGTATTCGGAGTATTTGGCAATGGACAGTATAGACTTCAACCTATCTACGTCGACGACCTGGCCGAGTTGGCAGTCAAGGTTGGGGCTACTAAAGAAAACATCGTGATCGATGCCATCGGTCCTGAGACTTTTACCTACCGAGGTCTAGTGGAAGAGATAGGTCGGATAGTCGGTAAGGAGCGTCCAGTCATCAGCGTACCCCCGATATTGGGCTATTGGATCGGCTGGGCGCTCGGCAAGCTTGTTGGCGACGTTCTGATTACAAGGGAGGAGATAAGGGGGCTTATGGACGACCTTCTTTTTGTCGAGTCACCTCCGGCCGGTTCAACCAGGCTTACCGACTGGGCCGCCGAGAATGCCGATCAGTTAGGACGTCAATACACCAGCGAAATGGCTCGAAGGACAGATCGTGCCGCAGAGTACGAGAGCAACTAGCTTCTCTGGCCTGCCACCCGGCCGTCAGTTCGTCCCCGTATCGATGAGTGCGTGGGGATAGTCCGGCCGGCGTTTCTGAAACGACAGAATAGCGGGTTTTTGAATCACGCCGGCATCGATATTTACAGCCCGTCGAATGGTCTCATTTTGCTGCCAACTTTCATGGCCCGCCACCACCGTCGGTAAATGGACAAGGAGAGCAGCAGAGAGAGATCGCGAGGCACTTTCCCAGAGATAGCTTGGTGTATGATCCACGGCGTAGTAGTCTACCATTCCAATCTTAAACATTGGATTCTTGAATGTGGTCGGTTTGGCAAAAAAGAATCCCATACCCTCATCGCAACTGACATCGATGATCAGGCAGCCTGGCTTGAGGCATGATCTCTCCTCTTCGGTCACGAAGAGAATGGGATGATCAGGTTCCTGGAAGATTCCGTTTACGATGATATCTGATTGGCTGATCAGATCAATCAACGGTCGCTCAGTACCATCGTGCTCCACCACCAACATGCGCGGTTCGCCCTCATTGCCTTCCCGAATACGGACATAGTGACAACCAGGAACCTCCTCTCGTACTTCGTGATCGGGACGCTGAATACAGATTGTGATATCTCTATACCCACGTGCCTGGAGGGCGTATATGGCCCCACGGCTGACCGCACCAAAACTGAAGATGATCGTTTTGCGTTGCTTTCCGTAGTGCCCGTCGACACCTTTTAGTTGTAAGGCATGTAGTACCGCGCAGTAGCCGGCCAATTCGTTGTTCTTATAGAAGGTGTGGCGGCCAATCTGTCCGTCGGGTCCCCAAACAAACATATCCTCAAAGGCAATGAGTGTCTGCTTGCGATCGATCGCCGTTTGAGTGAAAGCCCATTGCTGTACGCAATGTGGCCAGCCCCAGAGGATTCCACCCTCGCGAAGTTCCTGTAAATCAGATAACACCGGCTTGGGAATGATAACCATCCCAATGTCGGCCAGTAGTTCGTGGCGGGTGGCAATGCCACCCGTCTGAGCAGCGATCTCCGAGTCTTCGATACCCAGGGGCGCTCCATAGCCTTCCTCGAATATCAGTTGGCGGCGTATTTGTTCGGGAAGACGTGACAGATGCTCCGGATGGATTGGAATACGTCGCTCATCCTCTTTTTTTGAAGTACCAATTACTCCAAATGTTAATTCACTCATATCGCTTTCTTTTTCTTGAGACCGGTACCCCTCCTAAAGCGAAGCTACAGATGGGATCTTTCCGGCAAACTGCATGAACCCAGCTACAGCTCCAGGCGGAGTATCGTGTGGTTGGCACCTGGGTATTTCCCCCCTACCCCTTCGGCTCTTTGCCCTCCAGGATCCAGTCCATGCCGACTTTCTCCCAGTCAGGTTCGGCGGAGGCGTTAATGTATCGTTCCCATATCTGGATTCCTGTGTGCCGTGCGATCCGTTGGAACTGCCGGGTCAGGGTCGAGTTGTCCAGAACCACGACGGAACGAACCATGCCCTTCTGCTTATACAGTCGCTGCCCCTTTTGCATCTGTACCTGAGCATCCACTGAGATCGGTTCGAGCGTCCGCATGTCCACAAAAACTGAGAATCTGCCCTTCTGCGTTGCCAGCGCTTGTTCGGACTCTTCAACCCACTCCGTCATTTCATCCTGCATGATACTGCCGCCGAAGGTTAAGTGATAACCAAACTCAGTCTTCTCAATAACGTACATGATAATCCTTATTCGCTTACACGTCGTGACAGTGGGGAACAGTCACAACACCTACATTAATCGCTATCAGGTCGAAAGTTACGCCATCGCGCCTCCACCACAACCAAATGCGGCAGTCCCGCATTAGTACGGGCTGCTCGAAACTCACGATTGCCACCGCCTGAGATTCGTCTTCTGCTCGCGCGTTCGTCCGGGTGTAGTGATTTCGCTCTATCGCAGCACAGGTAATCAAACGATTATAACCGCCGCTGTCAAGCAGAAGCTTCAAGGCGAAATGCCTTCGGTTGCCGATTGTTGAACCGCGGTACTATGCGTGTTTCCGCCAAGTGGCGGGTTCAGGCAGGGTCGGCCGGCGGAGAAACCAAGCTAATCACAGCATCACCCGGCTTCACTGTCGGATGATCGGCGGCGACACAAACGCGGAGGTCGCCTGTTTCACCGATGATGAAAAGCGGCAGGGCGTTTTGGCCGTACCGATCCCGCAAGCTGTCGAGATCAAATTCCTCGGTAATCGAGTGCTTTTTGACAACGTCCCCGGCCAGAAAGCGTTGGGTTATGCTGGCGATATCTGCTGCCGAACCGAACAAGTAGCGACCTCTGAGATGCTCCGGTCGTGAATCTTTGGTCGCAGTCTCTTCCGGTGGCAGTTGATAAACGTGGACGCGACCGAAGAGATCGACGAAGTGCAGGGTGGCCAGGGAGTTGACCTCATCGTTGGGAGTGAGCGCCAGCAGTTTTCCGATACCGTCCAACTGCATCTCGTACTGCAGATTCTCCGAGAGCACGTTCCCCAGGTGAGCCTCAAGCCCCATGTTGCGAGCAGTGGTCACGTTGGCCCGGTTGGTGTCGATCAGCACAACCTTGAATCGTTCCTCTAAGAGTTTCTCAGCCATTGCTCTTGCCAAACTGTGAGCACCGACAAACAGCACGCCCTGTGGATTCGGTTTGGCTACTTTCAAACGGCGCGCTACAGGCAAAGCGGTCAACCCGTACACGGCCACGGTGCCGATAATGACCTGAAAGGTAACCGGTACCAGTTGTTCACTCCCGACGAAGTTCAACTCCTCCAGACGGATGGCAAACACCGAGGCCACCGCCGCGGCTACGATTCCGCGCGGCGCCATCCAGGCGAGAAAAAGCCGCTCGGTGCGCTTCAATGAGCAAGACGCGGTGGCGAACAGGACCGCCGCCGGGCGAACCAGTAATATCAGCGTGACAACAAAGATCCATCCGGCAATACTGCCGACCCGCCCGTCATCGAGCGGCAGTCGCGCCGCCAAAATGATGAACAGACTGGATATAAGAATAACGCGAAGGTCTTCCTTGAACTCGGTGATATGCTTGACCGAAACGAATCTCTGATTAGCCAGCACCAGCCCCATGATGGTCACCGCCAGCAATCCCGATTCACTTTGAATAGCGTCGGCGGCGGCGTAGCAGATGACCACCACCATCAGACTGACCGGGTTCTGAAGGAAGTCCGGCATAAGGTATCGCCGCAGCAGAAGGATGATGATGGTGGCGCCGGTCAGGCCAAGCGCCGATCCGGAGAGGAGAGCAGAAATCATGGCCCAGATGGCGTGCGAGGTGCCCGACTCGGAACTGCCGGCCACGATGAGTTCAAATACGATTACAGCCAGGATTGCTCCTAGCGGGTCGTTGATTATTCCTTCCCATTTGACGATTGATCCGACCTGCCCCGAGGGTCTGACCTGACGCAGGAGCGGCAGAATAACAGTGGGACCGCTTACCACCAGCACCGCTCCCAACAGGACGGCCATCGGCATCGCCATATCGAGTAACAACCAGGCGGCAGCGGACGTCAGAATCCAGGTCACCAGCACACCGATCGTGGCCAGTTGAAAGACTACTCTTCCACCGCCATGTAGTTCGCGGAAGCGGAGGTTGAGCCCGCCCTCAAACAAAATGATCGCCACTGAGACTGAGACCAGCGGGAACAAAAGATCCCCGAACAACTCATCCGGGTTCACCAGACCAGCCACCGGACCGACCACAACACCCGCTATCAGCAACAGTAGAATGGCCGGCAGCCGCAGCCGCCAGGCCAGCCATTGGGCGCCGATTCCAAGGGCGATAATTGCAGCCAGTCCGATCAACAAATGTTCGTGCATAGCATCTCCTGTGCGGACAAGATACGCTTTGCAGCTTGGGATGGTCCACCAAAAAACCTGGGTCGAGCACGGAGGCGTCAAGTTTTGTAGGGCAGGTCTGTCCGCAGACCTGCCTCTGTCGGCAGGTTTGAAGACAAACCTGCCCTACTGTTCTAGACACGAAAAAGCGGGTCTTACCCTGCGGTTTTCAATTGTTGCGCTTAGGATCGGTGCGATATATTACTTTCGTATGCGGTGGATGTCCCGAGGCTGCCGCCGGGTCAAATGCCGGCGCACGAGGAGTACACCGACCACTGGAAAAAACGAATGGAAAAAACATGAAACAGATCATCTCAACCGACACCGCTCCGGCCGCTATCGGTCCTTACTCACAGGCGGTGAAGGTCGCTGCCGGCACAACCATCTATTGCTCCGGTCAGATTGCCTTGGACCCCAAATCGGGCGAACTTGTCGGGACGACAGCCGAGGAACAATGCCGCCAGGTTATGACCAACCTGCTGGCGGTCTTGAAAGCTGCCGGGACCGACATGTCAAGGGTGGTGAAGACCACTATTTACTTGTCGGACATGGCCGATTTCGGCGCCGTGAATGATGCCTACGGCGAGTTCTTCGATGAACAGCCTCCGGCCCGGGCAACTCTGGCCGCCAGGGAGCTGCCCAAGGGCGCGCTGGTGGAGATCGATGCCGTAGCCGTTGTCTGACAATTACTTATGTATGTGTCAGGTCACAGCCATGCCTCAAGCGTGGTCAAGACCTGACACAACGGCACAAGGCGTTTATCAACAAGTCCTATAGTGTGGAGCTTTGCCTTGTCGGCCCTCCCCTGAGGATCGATCACGACTCCTTGAGATTGACGACAGTAGCACCCCAACTACCGCCACTGCCTCCCTCGTGATAGTAGTGCGCGACATCAGGATGAGCGGCAAGGATAGATTGCACGATGCGTCTCTTGACGCCGCGTCCTTTCCCATGCACGATGCGGAGCGAATGGATTCCCCGACTCAGACAGGCCGCGATATACTCCAACACTACTTCGCGAGTCTCCCGGGCCGCAAACATGTGCAGGTCCAGGGTACCATCTATGGGGTACTCGAGAGGTTTGTCGTCTTCATGGTCGGTCATATTATCTTTCGAACCGTTCTCTTATCCGGAATGCGGTTGACTTCTCCGGGCAAGATGTAGCCAGGCTGTGGCTTCACAAAAAGGCCGCCGCACCAGGCGGCGCGGCGGTCGTTAATCTCTGGATGTAACCCTCAGGGGCTTTTTACATGATCACCACGAGCTTGCCGATCTGAACATCACCGTTTTCATCTTCGACGGTCCAGTAATACATACCCGAGACAACCATCTGCGTGTTACGCGTTATCATATCCCACTCTTCGTGGGTCGCCATGGGATCGCCTGAATCCATGTTGTGGTGGATTTCTCTTACCATGTCACCGTCGATGGTGAAGATGCGGATAGTACACTTGGGCGGCAGATTGGCGAAATGGATGATACGCGTGCGGTCCGGCGGTCGATCCGACAAGGTACGACCCTCGAAACCACGCTCACGATAGCCAGCATCGATCCGGTAAGGATTCGGATACACGTACACCTCGAGGTTCTCGAGTTTGACGTCATCCCAGGAACTGAGGGGATAGGCCTGCTTGGCGCCAAGTGTAACCGCAGTTTCCAAAGAAGTCAGACCGGATTCCGGAGATCCATAGTCAAAGGCGGTCACATTGACGTAATAAGGCACTGTTGGCAGGAGATCGGCGATATCGATGCGGTATTCATAGTACTTGAAATGACCATCTTCGGTTAGCTCGCCCGGTTGGGCCGAATCGGGAATGAGGATGGTCGGCCGCGGTTGGTCGGGATAGATCTTCCGAATTGGTGTGTCAACACCGGGTTCGGAGACATTGAAATCCTGTGGTACGAATATGAACATCGATTCAGGGTAATTAGGGATTATGTAAGGGTTGCTGCGAGTATAGATCTCCGGATCAAAGTCCATATCGAGACAAGAGTCGCCGTAGAGGCACCTCAAACTGTCGATAGTAAACGGAATGTCGAAGAGTTTGTAAGCTCCGTCACTAGGATTGTAAACCAATTTGTTATAGTTTTCATGGTCGTACGACGCAACCAGTCCATAGCTGCTCGGCCGCTTGTCGCGGGCGAGGTACACGCGGTATCCTTCAAAGTCGTGCTCACGAGAGAACACATCTTTGGTTGTCTCACTGCGCAAACCATTAAACCTGATGCTGAGCTTGCCGACTGACGGTTCAATCCAGAAATCGGGCGGCGGCGGCGGCGAAGCTCCTCTGAAATCGGGAACGCCGTCTCCCTCATACCAGAATGTGTCGATATTAAATTCGTCGCCGGATCCGTCAACCCAGGTGGTGCAGTAGTGAGCCTTGCCGGAATCGCCGTCGTCGTCGGTGTCGACTCCGGGGTTGTCATAGATCCATGACGACCACCTGGAGTTCAGAGCAAGGTCGGAGAAATTCAAATTGGCGTAGTAATCACCCGGGTTGTCAGGCAGATTCTCAAGGTTGCCGTCGACCGTGTGAAAGTCCTCGCCGGCCACGTAAGAAAACGAGATCGGCAGCGTCTGGCCGGGGCGGATATCGAAAGGGCCAAACGACAACAAATAGCGGGTATCATAACCATCGGCGAAATCCGCAGCCAGCCCCTGGGTGGGATAGAGCCATAATTCGTCATTAGGCTGTATGGAGGCGGTGAATACCTGATCGTAATCGAACTCTTCATTTCTGAGGACGTAGTACTTGTTGATATCACCTTCCGGGGTACCGAGTCCACCCGTGCCATAGTCGCGCCAATCTTCCTTCAAGGCACCCATGAAGGGTTTCTCACGGGGTCCGAAATCCAACGATGGGGTGCTGTTGCCGATCCACCAGTTGAAGCTCACTTCCAACTCCTCAGCCGGTGTCCGAACAATTCTCGTCGCCGTTACGTGAGGAGCAGGGTGAGGCGAGCCATCGGAGTACGTCTCCGTGAAGTCACCGTCGTTGTCGGCGATCCAGGCAATAAAGACAGTGTCTTCATATTCGCAGCCACCGTAGGTGAACCTGTAAGTAGGGAGAAACCCACACAGATCATCATCGAATCCCGAGTTGTCGCCACTGCAGTCAAAACAAACGTCGGCGTCCACGTAGACACCCATATAGACGTTCTGCAGGAGGCGCGAGCCGATATTCTTGATTTGGTAGTCGAATAGAATGAAGTCCTCGGCATAGGAGTAGGACCAGGCGAAAGTCCGTTGCGTAATCTCTATATTCAGCGGAATATGTGGACGTCCAAAGTAATCAAGGTCTAGGTTATCCGTGAACGTATCCGTGTAGACTGCAATATAATCCTGCTCCGAAACAGCGTTCTCGAACTGAGGCTTGGTCGGATCAGTAATGGATCGGTAGACCATCTTACCAAACGGGGGCTCGTCCGGAAACATCTCACTACCATTTCGCGACCAGCCATCGGCTCCGGTCGACACCAGGGTATCGCGTCCCACTACTGCGCCGATCCAGAATGCGGCGCCGAACAGATACTCAATGCGGGCGTTCTTGGGATACTGGCAAGAAAACGGGATTGCCTCACCAGTGAACGCGTCGACAGGGAGGGTGACATAATTGACACTGAATGTCGCGTTGTTGGCAACCGCCAACTGGATGAGACCGATATTGTGCTCAGCGATTTCTTCGGCCGGAACCGCCGTCGACAAAAGCTGTTTCCGGTCCTTACCCTCGGTGCAATTCAAAGACTGACGAGAGAGGGCGCTTTGAGCAAGAACACAACAAATCAGAATAGCGATTGAGACCGCCAGACTATTTCTCTTCAACATAACTCTTCCGCTCTTTCCTAAAAGTGTTTCACCTTCTCTGTGACGTACCACACCACAAAAAAGCTTAATCAAAAAAAGGCGCTTTAAGATTAATCATTCCAGCCTCGAAATCAAGCGCCTTCTGTACAAAATGTCCGAATGGCAACGAATCGAGTCCCGGATTGACCCCTGGTTCGCCCCAAAATCGCTGCAGGATGAAGCGGACCGATCGGATTCGAGCAACCCGATCGGCCACGGCTTAGCACGCTGGTATGAGCCGACCCTGCCAATGCTACAGACAGCTCGGCGCGGGACCCTGATTGAACATGAAATCGACCAGGTATACAAGATCAGCGATGTCGATTCCATTGGCCCCATCCACATTGGCCGCAGCCTCAATCGGCGGCGGGGGGCCACCGTTGAACATGAAGTCCACCAGATAGACCAGATCGCCGATATCAGGGCCGGAACCGCTGCCGTCAATGTCCCCACATATCCAGGCGGCCACCGTCAGGCTGACCGGAAGACTCCACGAGGGGGTGTCCGGATCATTGGACGACACTAACACCTGCCCGCTGTATAGCCCAGTCTCAAGATCGGTAGCGCTAAACTTGATGTCGACAGAGGCGGAACCGAACGGCTCTATCGAACCGCCGGCCGGTGACACCGACAGCCAATGCTCGGCAGTGATCTGGATTGCCAGATTGTCGTGCATATAAGCTGCGTTGTACACGACTTCAAGAGCATCATCGGCCTCTGAGTTTTGAATACCGACAGTAGCGCTCTCGAGATTCAGACTGCCGGGGTCCATCACACCGTACTGAAGCTTGATAGCGCCATCAGGACTGAGAATAAGCTGGAAGTTCAGCGACCCGGTGCCGCTGGTGCCGGAATAGAACCTGATATCTTCGAAACTGATGATAAAACGCTCGTTGGCGGCATCGTGATAGTAGTAGATATGCCCGCCCTGACGGGGATCGAGGTCGTCCCACCACATCGCGATCAGGCTGGCAAAACCGGTGTCCGGCAGGTCCGAATTAGCCCGGCTGGCGATGCCCTCGTCGAAGGCGACGATACCGTTGGAGCCGATATAGAGTTCACTGTAGGTGCTGTCGTAGTACGGAAACCCGAATCCGATACCGATGGCCGGCGTTGCTTCGTCATCGCCCAATGCGACCTCGGCGCCGCTTGACGAGATGTCGATCCACGAGTAGGTCGGTCCGCCCGGCTCATCGGAGTCGACCCAGAAATGGCCGTAACTGTCCGGGCCGCCGTAGTCGGCTCGCATGGGCACATAGAACGGTTCGGCCGCCTCAGACTTATCGAATTCTACCGGGTGGTATCCCAATAGCTCGCGGACCGCACCGGCGGGCTCTAATGTTGAGCCAGTTGCCGAATTCTTGGTCTGGAACATCTGGCCAACCGCTTCAAAGTCGAGTCGCCCCGGACCATTGTTGAAGATTACCAATTGGTAGGTGGAACTGTCGCCGCCTTCCAGGTTTTCGTCAATCGATGTCTCACTAATGAAGATATCCGGCATGTAAAGGTGAGCGTAGACCGGGATGCTGCCGGAAGGTGTGCCGCCGTCATTGCAGGTGAAATCGAGCGAGCCCAGGTTATCGCCGTAGTCCATCTGGTCGGCTGCGATGGATATCTCAAAGTCAATACTGTCGCTGGGGTAGACTTCCTGTTCGCTCTCATCGCAGGTCAGCCAGGCGTCATCGGAGGAAAAGGTGATGTACAAGAGGCCGCCGCCGTTGTTCCTGACTCTTAGGAATCGCTGGCTGATATCGCCCGGTTGGAGGCTATCGTAGATTTCCGCTTCTACGATTTGCAGCTCCGGGGGCAGTTCGATTGAGAATTCGTGTGCGCCCGGTTCACCAATGAACGGGTGCGTCTCCACGCGGCCGGAACTATCCGCCGCTTGAATATAGTACGCCACTTCGCCTATCCCTGACTGGGTCGGTATGTAACCGAAGAACGAGTCAGGATTGGCGGTGGCGAAGAGCGGGGCGGAATCAAACGGGCCAGCATTGATGCTGTAGAATATCTTCAGGGAATCCGGAATCAGTCCGGCGTCTGAGTGATCAATGATGGTGGCGGACACTTCATAGTCGTTTATGGTGTCGCTCTGATTGGGCAAAGGGACATGCACTATCCACAGCATGTTTGAGTCCGGCACGCCCATGGTCCGGCAGTGCAGCCCGTCATCATACAACCACGACCCGGTGAAACCGAGCACCTCATACCCCGGCATAGCGTCGCGGTAGGCTTGCAGGGCAAGGTTGTCGTAATAGGCGTTATTGATAGTCGGTACCAGCACCTTGTTATTAAGAATGAGGGAGTTGGTGTAGCCGGCCCCGGATGGACAGAAGACACGCACCACCGTGTACGGTTTGCCCCAGGCGCTGGTCATCTGCGAGAGTTGATCGGCCCGCGCATTCAAGAGAGCATAAGATGCATTACCTGACGATACGTCTTTGACGAGTATTGTAGTCGGACTGAGAAACTTCGCCCATACGTCAATGTGATGAATGCCGCCTGACTCGATATAATCCAACACCGTGAAGTCATTGCCGAGATAGACGAGCATGATCGAGTCGACTTCAGCATGAGTAAACGACGTGTTCTCATTATATACTAACTCGGTCGACATCGACCGCCCCAGCCCGTCCGACATGTGGTTGCCACCCGGCGTGGCCAGGCTCATGCCATAGACGTTTAGTCCCCAGACGGTGCCGAGGGTCTGCGGGATGACGTCATCCTGAGGTCGCGGACGATTGTAGATGGGATCGACGATAGCCATGTCGCCCCCTTCCTCAAAGATGAACCAGGGGCCGTAATCGCGCGTCCAGTAGGTATTGGTGGAGGCGATCAGAAAATCGCAGTTGGCCAGGTTGACGCCGTTGGCCGCATAGTAGGACAGTACCGATGACTGCTGCGAAGAGCTGGACACGATGGTGGTAACCATGAGGTTTTCGGACATTTCGGCGATGATAGCATAGGAGATACCGAAGGGATAGCGAATGATGACACCTTGCGAGCGTTCCCACTCGGCACTGTTGCGGATGCTTCCGGCCGGTGGCGCGGTGGTGACATGATCCATGCCGATCTCGTGCAACCGCGTAAGTTCCTCATCGGTAAAGCCTATTGGAAGTGGGTTTTCATCGATGTCCTCCGAAGCCTGGGCGATGCTGCCGGACAGAAGCAGTAGAATACATAGAAGTCTTGTCGAAACGGTCATCATTCCTCCAGCAGTTACCGGCGGTGGGTACGTTGGGCTACAAGTTGGACGGTTGGTCCGATCAGCCTACTCCAAACTCTGTCATTCACGCTCTCCCTTGCGTGCCCGGGGCACAAGGGAGACCGATCATTTGAAGGCCACCCCTGCCGCTGCAGGGGTGACCGTTATCTACTAACTTTCAGTCGGGCGGCCTGCGGAGGTCAGTGCCCGCAGATCAAATCCGGCCCGTCGTTAAACATGAAGTCAACCAAGTACACGAGGTCAGCGATGTCGATCTCACCGCCCGAACCGTCAACATCGGCGGCTTCCGGTACCGGAGGCGGCGGTCCATCGTTGAACATGAAATCAACCATGTAAACCAGGTCGCCGATGTTCGGACCATCACCGTTGCCGTCGATATCACCACAAATATATGGTGGTCCACCGGCGCCCACTGACAGATCAACCGTTATCACAAAAGGGTTGTCCACCGGGTCGGGGTCGTTCGACGTCACGGTGATAGTGGCGCTGTAGCTGCCACTGTCAAGTTCAGCAGCCGTGATCTGGCAGAGGATCGTGTCGGCCGCGCCCGGAGCCAACTCGCCTAAGAGCTGGTCAAGAGCCAGCCATTGAGTCGGCTTGGCAATGACGACAGCCAGACTATCGTGCAGGTAACTAGTCGCAAATGCTATCTCCAGGCCATCGGTGCCGTCGCCGTTTTCAATGCCGATAGTACCTGATTCGGTATCGAAACCTGCCGCGATACTGAGATACTGCAGCTTGATGGTGCCGTCCGGATAGAGAATCACTTGCGAGGTGATGACGTCACCGGCTTGCCCGCCGTACTCCGGGTAGTCGGTGAACTGGACGATAAAGCTGCCGCCGCTGGCCTCGACATAAACATGATCGTCGGTGTTGTTGATGTCGTTAGGGTTCAGATCATCCCACAACCAGCAGATCATATTGTTGGGTGTGGCGGCGGTCGGGATAGTCGTTTTCCAACG
>CBDUZQ010000026.1:0-13597 GCA_965371755.1 uncultured bacterium | reverse complement strand
TTGGTGTCGTGGACAGCTCACACGCTGGCCATATACTTCTTGTTTATGGCGTTCGGGTTTGACTTGCCGTATGCGGCGGCGGCAACGGTCATGATCATCAACACGCTCGCACTGATGATCCCGGTCACTCCGGGAAACGCCGGCACTTTCGAGGTGGCCGTGAGTACGTCATTAACTGCCTTTGCGGTCGGCCGCAGCGATGCCGTGCTGTTTGCGGTGGCCCTGCACATCTTGGATCTCCTGCCGGTGTTCGCGTTTGGTTTCTCGTTCCTGCACATGGAAAGACTGTCGATAAGGGAGATCAAATCGCAGCATAAAGACGATATGATTCTCGACCGGGTATCCGAGAACGGTACACTGATTGAGAGTGAGGAGCAGGTATGATTCGATCTTTTCTTTACCTGCCTGACTCCGGGGTCAAGGTTCACAAGGGCATCGGCGATTTCGACTCCTGGTGCGCCAGGGACGACGCCCTGCTGTGGGTGGATATGTGTAAACCGACCGACGAGGAGTCATTCGTCCTCACCAACGATTTCCAGTTCCATCCGCTGGCCATCGAGGACGTTATCGCCGAGAAACCGCGCACTAAACTCGACGACTACGAGCGCTATCTGTTTCTGGTCTTTCAGGCCGTGGACTACATTGGTCGGGAGGAAGGTCTCAAACTCAGTGAGATCGACCTGTTCCTGAGCCGCAATTCGCTCGTAACGGTGCACTACGACGATCACCGCATCTTCGATTACCTTTACAGCCGTGCGGAACGCGATGAACGGCTGATGGAGCGTGGCATCGACTTTCTGTTTCACGCTGTGATTGACACTATCGTCGACAACTACAACACCACTCTGGACATTCTTGAGTATGAGATCGATCAGGTAGAGGACGATGTACTGGGTGAACCGGACGAGGATACTGTCAAATCGATCTTCACTCTGCGAAGGGATATCTTGCAGTTGAAACGTACCGTGCTGCCGCAGAAAGAAGTCGTCAGCCAGTTGTCGCGACAACACTACAAGCTGGTCAGCGAAAAGGCGGCTCTGTACTTCTCCGATATTCACGATCACCTGGTCCGTATCAGTGATGTTGCCGACTCCCACCGTGAGACGCTCAACTCCTCACTTGAGGTTTACTACTCAACGGTGTCGACCAAGACCAATCAGATTATCAAGATATTGACCATTTTCACCGTGCTGTTCATTCCGCCGACCTTTCTCGTCGGCCTCTGGGGGATGAATTTCAAGTTTATGCCGGAGCGTGACTGGGAGTACGGCTACCTGTTTTCGCTGGTCTTGATGGCCATCGTGGTTTTGGGGCTGATCTTCTTCTTTCGCAAGAAAAGATGGCTTTGACCTGAGACCTTTGGAAACATTCTTTTACCCCCGGCGTAGAAATCAATTGACAGATTAGTCGGTGTCTTTATTTTAGATACTGACCGGTAGGTATGTACGGTCGACTGACGAAGACGTGTCACGGAGGTTATCGCAAGAGTGAGTAAGATAAAACAGAGCCCCAAGCTGCCGCCGGAAAAAAGGCGCGAGCAGTTATTGGCCTCGGCTCGTAAACTCTTTGTCAAAAAGGGTTTTCGCGCCACGACGACCGAAGAGATCGCCCGCAAAGCCAAGCTGACCAAGGGCGCGCTCTACCATCATTTCAAATCAAAAGAGGACATCTTTCTGGAGTTGGTCAAGTCGATCGTCGACAGCAACCGCAGCAACCTCGAAGCGGAGCTTACGGAGCGGGTCAGTCCGGCCCGGTTCTTCAGTATCCTGCTGAACCAGCATTGCAAGTGTGACGTTAACGAATACGGTGACCTGGTCGATATTTGGACGCAGGCATGGCGGGTACCGAGTATCAAACGCTACATCAGAAAACGTATGCGGTCGACGGTGGAACTGTTCAGCGAACATGTTGATGTGGGCCGCAGGTGTTCTTCGAAGGAAGTTGCCGACCTGGCCATGTTTGTTTTCGCACTCGTTCACGGTCTGTCCGGCTTGCGCATGTTGGCGCCTCGCGAAGTTGACCTGGAAGCCCAGGTGAAACTGCTTGAGACGCTGTTCAAACAAACGAATGCAGGCAATGCCCGAAAGGGGAAGAAATGATCTCAGTTTCGATCTACCGACGGCTCTTCTCTTTCCGGCCATGGGGGCTGGCTCTAGTGTTCCTGGTCGGAGCGGGCACGGTGACACCGGGCCTGGCAGCATCGCAGGAAGTGCAACTCTCGGTGCAGGATGTGCGACTGCGCGTACTTGAATCCAACCGTCAGTATCTGTCGGCCGGCGAGGAGGTGGTCAAGGCGCGTTCTGATATCGTCAACGCCCGCGCGGGAGCATTTCCGGAAGTCAATCTGCACGGATACTACAATCATAACTTCTCAATAGCGCCGGTCTTTTTCGAGGCGGATGGCGAGGTTCAACAGTTGAAGTTCGGATTCGAGGATAATTTCGGAGCTTCGATATCCCTTCGTCAGCCGCTCTGGGAGGGAGGCAAGGTTTTTACGGCCTACTCCATCGCCAAGCAGTACCACCAGTACGCCCAGGCAGGCGTCGAACAGGTGGCCGCGGCGACCGTGCACACCGGCGAGCTGCTGTTTTTCAAAGCCATTTTCGACAAATCGCGCCAGATAGTATTAGAGCAGGCCCTTAAGACGGCCGAACACAGCTTGGAAGTGGTTACCAAGCTGTATTCGCAGGGCATGGTTTCTCGTTTTGAGTTGTTGCGCTCGCAGGTGGAGCGATCCAACATTCTCCCCCAACTCTTAGCAGCTCAGTCCGAGGTACGCCTGTCCGAGAAACGGCTGTTGTCTTACCTGGATATGGAACTCGATCAATCGGTCTCGCTGATAGAGCCGTTGGATGACACTGCTTTGGGTGATTTGCCAACCCTCGCTTTTCTCATCGATACCGCGCTGGCCTCGCGTCAGGAGATCAGGCAGGCTGATCTGATGGTTGACATGAGACGCCGGGCTGTCCGGGTGGCTCGGGCCGGGTATTTTCCAAGTCTGGCTGCCGTGTCGCGATATGATTGGCAGTCACAATCGGATGAATTCACTCTCAGCAAGAACACGTCCACTTCCTTTACCGCCGGGATAACTTTGTCCTTTCCGATTTTTGACGGCGGTATAACTCGCAGCGAAGTTGGACGAATGAAAGCCGAGCATCGGCAGACGCTCCTTAATCAACGGGAGCTTGAGGACCGGATTCGACTCGAGGTGGAACAGGCCTACGACGAGTTGCTGCAAACGACAAAAACAGTTGAGATTCATAGTGAGACCATTGCCCAGGCCCAGGAGGGGTTGCGGATTGCCGAATTGCGCTACGAAGCCGGCGAAGGCACTCTGCTCGAAGTGCTCTCGGCCCAGACGGCGCTGACCGACGCCCGCACATCGCTGGCCCAGGCGCGCTTCGCATTGCGCCGGTCTTTGGCCGGTCTCAAGCTGGCGACCACAATAGATATTACGGGGAAATAGTAAGATGCAAAGAATGTCACGAATGTGGATGCTATCCGTATTGGCCGCTGCCGTGCTACTGGTATCCTGTAACAACAACGACGTCGTCGAGCAGCAGGGACCCAAGGCGCTACGTGTCAAGGCAACCGTTCTTCAACGGTCCAGCCACACCATCACCCGCAGTTTCACGGGGACGCTTGAGGGTGAGAAGCAGGCCGACATCTATGCCAGAATCGCTGAGGCGGTGGAACAGGTGCGCGTCCATGAGGGTCAACGCGTAGCCGAGGGACAGGTGATACTGCATCTGGACAAGAGTGGTCCGACGTCGAATTATCGCAACGCGGAATCGTTATACCGCAATGCCGAAAAGAACCATCAGAAGATGGAGTATCTATACAAAGAGGGAGCGGTTTCCGAATCCCAGTACGACGCCGCTCGTACCGAGTACGAAGTCACCAGGACATCATTTGAAGCGGCCGCCCAATTGGTCGAGGTTCGTTCCCCTATCACCGGTGTGGTCACCTCACTTGATGTCGCGGTGGGCGATTACCTTCACCTCGGCCAGAAGCTGGTCACGATAGCATCTCTGGACCGATTGAGAGTGACTTTTGGCGTTAACGCTCGCGACGTCGCCGGGATTAAGGAGGGTGATACTGTTATCGTCTCGTCCTCCGGGGTCGCGGCATCCGTACCCGGGCTGGTGACGTCGGTCGCTCGTTCGGCTGATCCCGAGACCCGAGCCTTTGATGTAGAAGTACGCCTTGACAATAATCAGTCGTCGCTGCATCCGGGCATGTTCGTGCGTGTCTCGATAGTACTTGATCGATTCGAGAATGTGATTGTTGTGCCACACGCAGCCGTGGTGGAACTGGACAGCAAGCAGACAGCCTTTGTGGTCAACGGCGATCTGGCCCATAAACGGATCGTAACGGTGGCGGCTGAGATCGAAGCAGGTGTCGTAATCGCCGCCGGACTGCAGGTCGGTGACACCCTGGTGACGCTCGGTCAAACCTATCTTGACGATGGCTTCAGTGTCGAGATCACAGCTCTGGAGAGTAACGACCGATGAAGCTATCTGAAATATCCGTCAAGCGTCCGGTTTTCGCCACCATGATGATTGGGGCGTTGTTGGTACTCGGCGCATTCTCATACACCGAGCTGCCGGTGGAGATGTTTCCGGAAATCGATTTTCCGTTTGTGGTGGTGCAAACTGTCTACCCGGGAGCATCGGCAGAGGCGGTCGAAACCGAGGTCACCGAAAAGCTGGAGGAGGCCGTCAATCAGATCAATGGTGTACGGCATATACAATCCAGTTCCAGTGAGGGATATTCGCTTGTCGTAGTGGAATTCCAACTGGAAATCGAAGGCGTCATAGCATCACAGGATGTGCGCGAAAAAGTGTCGGGAATTCGTTCGTCGTTGCCGGAAGCAATCGAAGAGCCGATCGTCAGCAGGTTCGATCCGAATGCCCAGGCGATAATGTCACTGGCTCTGTCAGGCAGCCGTTCCGCCAGAGAGATCACACAACTGGCCAACGATGTGATCAAACCACGTTTGGAGCCAATATCCGGTGTCGGTGCGGTCCGACTGATCGGTGAATCGGAACGCGAGATCAGAGTCTTTCTTAACCCGGTGAAGATGGAAGCCTACGGCGTGACGGTCGATGATGTGCAGCGCTCGGTAAGGAGTTCCAACCTGGAGATTCCCGGAGGTCGGGTCGAAGAAGCCTCGCGTGAATACCTCGTGCGCCTGAAGGGTCGACTGACGCGCGTCGCGCAGTTCGACAGTGTTATCGTCAAGAACAAGAACGGCACGCCGGTCTATCTGAGTGATCTGGCTCGCGTGGTCGACACCATAGCCGAACAACGATCATTGTCGCGCTTCAACGGTCAACAGGCTATCGGCATTAACATCATCAAGCAATCCGGCGCCAATGTCGTTCAGATGGCTGAACTCACTAGGGAGGCTATTGCCGAATTACAGGAGGAACTGCCACCCGATATCGACATCAGGATCGTCAACGACAATTCGACATTTATCGAAGATTCGATTCACGAAATCGAGATTAACATGGTAATCGGCACCATCCTGGCCGTACTCGTGATTTTCTTGTTCCTTCTGGACGGCCGACCAACCCTGATAACCGGTCTGTCGATTCCCATTTCTATTATTGGTACCTTTACCGCCATGAAGTTTCTCGGGTTTACTATCAACTTCATGACCTTGCTTGGACTGTCACTGGCCGTGGGGATTCTCATAGATGATGCTATTGTGGTCGTCGAAAATATCTACCGGCATCTTGACAAAGGCAAATCGCCGAGGGAGGCTGCTCTGTCCGGTACTAAAGAGATCGGACTGGCGGTGATGGCCACCACCTTTGCTATCATGGTGGTGTTCCTGCCTGTTGCCTTCATGGAAGGCATCGTAGGGCGGTTCTTTTATCAGTTCGGAATGACGGTGGCCTTTGCGGTTCTGATCTCGCTGTTTGTGGCTTTCAGTCTGACGCCGATGCTGTCGTCGCGGATGCTGAAAAGGAACCATCAGGATCCGTCGGCTGCGGCCTCGCCACTCCGACGGACGTGGCTGTCGATTCGCAACGTGTTAAACTTGTGGAACCGTGCTTTTGACCGACTAAAACCAGCTTACAAATCCGTGCTGGCTTTCTCACTGAGACAGCGCTGGCTGGTGATGCTCATCGCTGTGGCGATTTTCGTCTCATCACTGGTGTTGGCCGGCATGTTGGGCAGCGAGTTTCTTCCCGAGACGGATGAAGGACGGATGTACATCACTGTCACCACCCCGCCCGGCACCGATCTCGACCAGACCTCGGCGCGTTTTTCGCTGGTAGAAAAGATGGCTGAAGAACTCTCAGAGGTTACCGGGACTTTTGTCACCATCGGTGGCGGCAATTCGCCCGTGACCGAGGGGAGCATATTAGTTCGTCTGACCGATGCTACCGAGCGCGAATTGTCGGCGATACAATTGATGGATTCAGTACGCATTCTCATGGCAACTCTCCCCGGTATCAAATACTCGGTCTCCAAAGAAAGTGGTGAAGGCGGCCACGGCAAACCAATTGAATTCTCCATTCGTGGTGAGGATATGGATGAACTGTCGCGGCTGGTGCATCGAGTGCAGAACATCGCCCGCACCGTGCCGGGTTGCACCGATATTGACAACACCATGGAAGAAGGCAAGCCGGAAGTCCGAATAGAGGTCGACCGCAAGGCAGCCGACGACCTGGGTCTCGACCTTTCCGGCATTTCGATGACTATTCGTTCCCTTATTGAAGGAGATGTAGTCACGCGCTTCAAGGAGGGGGACGAGGAGTACGACGTTCGCATCCAGCTTGACGAACCGTACCGCAACACGGTGGCCGATCTCGGACGCATTCTCATGGAGAGCAACAAGGACATGCCGGGCGACGCGACGCTACTTGTGCCGGTGGACAGAGTGGCGACATTGGTCAGAGGCGTCGACATCGGAGAATACAACCGCTACGACCGAAGACGAGAAGTGCGGGTAAGCGCCAACGCCCTCGCCGGATCGTTCTCAGGCAGTCTCGCTGAACAGATTCTCGATTCGGTGGCGACGATGCAACTGCCCCCCGGTTATGAAATCGGGGCCGTAGGCACTCAGGAAATCATGGTCGAGTCGTTCACCAATATATTCAGGGCGTTGCTACTGGCTATCATATTCATATATCTGTTGCTGGCATCCCAGTACGAATCGTTCTTTGATCCTTTTTCGATCATGTTCTCACTGCCGCTATCACTGGTCGGGGCCGTTCTCGGGTTGCTGATCTTCAAGTCGTCGTTGTCCATCATGTCCATGATCGGAATCGTGATGCTGATGGGGTTAGTGACCAAGAACGCCATTCTATTAATCGATTTCGTGAAACAACAACGCGCCAAAGGTGTTTCAAGAACCGACGCCATTCTGATCGCGGGACCGATCAGATTGCGACCGATTTTGATGACGACCTTTGCCACTGTGTTCGGTATGCTTCCGCTGGCTCTGGGTCTCGGACCGGGAGCGGAATTCCGCTCCGGCATGGCTCGCGCCGTGATCGGTGGAATGATTTCGTCGACGATGTTGACCCTGGTCGTGGTTCCGGTTGTGTATACACTGGTTGATGATTTTGCAGGACTGTTTCGGCGTAAGAAGAAAGGCGACGTCCTCGACGCCACTGGGAACATTACGGCATGAGATGTTTGATTACCGCCACCAAGGCGATGGGTTATTCCGATATCTATCTTGACTACCTGTGCGGCTGTGGCTCAGCGGGAAGTTTCTATCGGGCCGGCAGTATCGATGAGGCCGCCTCGCAACTCGACGGTCGGCAGCATGATCGGCAGCGGATCGCGGCTATCCTGACCCGACAGAACCGAGCTTACCAAGCCTCGGATCAGACGCTGGCCAATATCGAACAGCTCAGACAAAACGACACGCTGTGCGTGTTTGCTGGACAACAGGCCGGATTGTTTGGCGGTCCCATGTTAGTGATGATCAAGGCGCTGGCCATTGTGAAGGCCGCTCGACTGTACTCACAGCAGTTGAAAAGACCGGTGATCCCGATCTTCTGGATGGCCGGCGATGATCATGATTTCGAGGAGGCCAATCACACCTTCATTTTGAATCGACAGACGGAGCCGGTGCGACTGGAGTATGCTTCGGCGCCGGCTGAAGAACTGCCGACAGCCGAAATCATCTTCGACAACACTCAACATCTGAATCAAGCCAAAGCGCTTCTGCGTGAGACACTGGGTCAATCAGATTTCACCGACGAATTGTATGAGTTGATAGATCGTTGTTATACGCCGCAGGACAGTATGGTAACAGCTTTCGGCAAACTCATGGTGGCCCTGACACGTGACCACGGGCTGGCTTTGTTTTCTCCGGGAGATGCCGAAGCCAAGCGACTGGCAGCCCCTTTGTTCAAGGCGATAGTTTCACGCCAGGACGACCTGCACCGACTACTGAGCGAGCGGAACCATGCGATCTCGGAAAATGGTTACCATACTCAGGTCGAGAAAAAAGAAAACTCCGCTCATCTGTTCTACAATTCCAATGGTCGCAAGCCTCTGCTTCGCGACGGCGATCATTTCACCGTGGGTGACCATGTCTTCACAAAAGAGGAACTGTTGGCACGCATCGATAGTGAGCCGGAGAAGTTTTCACCCGATGTCATGACCCGTCCGATTCTGCAATCCTACCTCTTTCCGGTCCTCAGCCAAAAAGGCGGACCGTCTGAAATCGCGTACCTGGCCCAGATCAACCCGCTCTTTGAACTGTTCGATTTGGCCACACCATACCACATGGCAAGGGCCTCGGCGACGATCGTCGAGAACCGGTTCGAACAGCTATTGCATGACAACCATATAGAGTTCGGTGAACTGACCGGGGATATCGAACAGGTGATAAACCGTGTCCTGGCGCAGACTTTTCCCGCAAGTTTGGAGAAGGAGTTTGCCTTGCTGCGACGGGATGTCAATTTTCATGTCAAAAAGTTTGCCGCTGAGACATTGCGGTTCGACCCTGGGCTGGATAAATCCGCCAGGCAAACGCACGGCAAAATCGATTTTGCTCTGAAGAATTTCGAAGGTAAGGTTTTTGCATCGCACAAGAAGAAGTCGCAGGAGGTGCGGGACCGCATCTACCGTCTTCACCGCGCCCTCTATCCCAATCGAGGTTTGCAGGAGCGTTGCGTAAACATCTCCTATTTCCTCAGTCGCTATGGATTCGGATTCATACGATTCCTGTACGATTCTCTCGACAGTGAAGAGAAGGCGCACCAATTGATCGATTTGATGGAGTATGAAACATAGGCGTCGCCATCGACGCCGCCGGCATCATCGAATGCGAACTAAGAAAGCTATCCTCAGGGAAAGAAAGGAACGGAAAGTTAACCAGCCATGGTGATCGGTATTACATGTTATCCCTCGGCCGGCGGTTCCGGCATCGTTGCCACTGAGCTCGGCCAGCAATTGGCTTCGCGCGGGCACCAGGTGCACTTTGTCTCCTACGCCCTGCCTTTTCGGCTGGATACCTATCAGGCCAACCTGATGTATCATGGCGTTGAGATGACCGCCTACCCACTGTTCAAGTACCCCCCGTACACACTGACGCTGGCCGCCAAGATGGCCGAAGTGGCGCGCAACTACAAACTGGATATCATGCACGTGCACTACGCCATCCCGCACGCAATTTGCGCCTACCTGGCCAAGCAACTGCTGGAATCGGACGGCAGCACCAATAACACCAGGATCGTGACGACGTTGCACGGAACCGACATCACGCTGGTTGGGGCGGACCCGTCGTACTACGATATCACCCGCTTTTCAATCAGGTCATCCGACGGCGTTACCGCGGTGTCGGATTACCTGGCCAAAGAGACCATTGAGGTGTTCAAGCTGGATAAAGATATCCGCGTGATTCACAATTTCTTCGACGACAAACGCTTTAAGCCCGGCGCCAAGGGGTGTCAACGGAGTGAGTTCGTGGCTGAAGATGAGTTCCTGCTGGCTCATGTGTCGAATTTCCGGCCGGTCAAGCGGATCATGGATGTGATCGATACGTTCGATAAGATTCGGCAGCAATTGCCCGCCCGTCTCGTTATGATCGGCGAGGGACCGGAGACTATTCTGGCTCGGAGACAGATCAAAAAGAGGGGACTTAACGACCGCGTCATCTTTCTGGGCAACCAGAGTCGGGTCGAGGCGGTGCTGCCGTGCGCCGATCTGTTTTTGGTGCCATCGGAAGAAGAGTCTTTTGGGCTGGCCGCACTCGAAGCATTAGCCTGCGGTGTGCCTGTCATCGGCACCTCCGGAACCGGCTTGACAGAAGTGGTTGATGATTTCCATAACGGTTACCTCCTGCCGGTCGGTGACACCGCCGCTATGGCTCGCGCGGCCTTGTCGCTGTTGAATGATCCGCAACGGCTGGTCGAGTTCAAGAAAGCGGCGGCCGAAAGGGCGCTCTCCAAGTTCAGAGCCGACCGGATTGTCCAGCAGTACGAAGACTACTACCAGGAAATCTACGATGCCTGACACAGCTAAACTTGATGTTCTGGCGATCGCCGCTCACCCCGACGATATAGAAATAACGTGTGGCGGGTTCATGATCAAGATGGCCAATCTCGGTCGTAAGACCGGAGCCCTGGATCTGGCCGCCGGAGAGATGGGATCATTCGGCGACCAGGCTGATCGCGCCGCCGAGGCCGCCGCCGCGGGGGAGATTCTGGGATTGGTCTACCGCCACAATCTCGGCCTGCCGGACTCAGCCATCGAGGTAAACCAAACCAACAAACTGAAGATCGCCGACATCATCCGCCGGACACAACCGGAGTTGGTCATCATCCCCCACTGGGAGCAACGTCACCCGGACCACGCCGCCTGCTCTCGGCTTGCTTTCGACGCCTGCTTTCTGGCCGGTCTCAAGAAGCTGGATATCGACGGCGAGCCGTTTCGCCCGCGCAAGATTATCTATGCCTCCTATTTCCGAAACAAGGATAACTCCTTCCTGGTCGATATCTCCGATTCGTTTGAGACCAAGTGCCGGGCAGTAGCGGCATATCAGTCGCAGTTTGCCGAGGAAGTAACGGCCAGGCGGATTTTCATGCCGGGCGTGGATATCTACGAGATGATGCGGGTGCGCGCCGCCGCCCTTGGCCAACAGGTCGGCGTCCAATACGCCGAAGCGTTCACACTCAAAGAACCGATCTTATACGACGACCCTCAGAAAATGCCGGGTCAATCGGTTTGAAAAGGCCGACCCGGTTATGCCCGGAGCGAGCGAAAGCTGGTGGTTTTTGTTGATGTCTCCCGTTCGTTTCCCCGATAAATACTAGGGAGTATGTGGCCGTCGGCAATTACCGCCGGTGTGAGACATTGTCATGGAAGAGGACATGGATAGCAATACCAGCCGGAACCGTCAGGATCTGAGTGCCGGGCTGACCGTCACTCGCGTGGGGATGCTGGTCAACTTCGCTCTTTTTGTCATCAAGATCACAGCCGGGTGGTTTGGGCGGTCACAAGCATTGATTGCGGACGGCGTACATTCACTGTCCGACCTTCTCAGCGATGTCGTAGTGCTGCTGGGCCTGAAGTGGGGTCGCAAAGAAGAAGACGAATCGCATCCGTTCGGGCATGCTCGCATTGAGACGATCGCCGGTATGTTTATCGGGTTGGTACTCATCGGCACCGGTGTCGGACTGGCTTACAGTTCGGTTTCCGCCATCTCCAACCGCGTCGAATCATCGCCGGGACTTACGGCGATCATAGCCGCCTTGATCAGTATCGGCCTTAAGGAGGGGCTCTATTGGTACACGGTGAAAGTGGGCCGTCGTATCAAGAGCTTGGCCCTGATCGCCAACGCCTGGCATCACCGCAGCGATGCTCTCAGCTCCATCGCGGTGTTGGTCGGTGTGACCGCCGCCTACCTTTCCCCGGCCTGGGCCATGGCTGATGCCTACGCCGCCCTGGTCGTGACTTTTTTCGTGGTAAAGATTGGCGCGGGACTGATCTGGAGCGCCGCCAAAGAAGTGATCGACACAGCTCCGGATCAGGCCGCCATGGACCAGGTGAAAGAGACGGCCTTAAGAGTGCCCGGCGTCCGGCAGACGCACGACATCCGCGCCCGTCTTTCAGGTGGGAGGATTTTCGCAGAGATCCATATTGTTGTCGACCCCGACCTTACTGTCCGGGCCGGGCACGAGATCGCCGACGCCGTCAAGCAGTCTCTTCTCGACAATGTGGCGGGGATGGCACGAATTATCGTGCATGTCGATCCGGAGCCCGATCTGTAGGGACCCTTGCTAAACCTCGCGGACCGTTGTGTCAGGTCTTGTCCCTCTGGAAGCGGGATGTGACCTGCCGGAACTTTTCGTTTCGTTGCGCCTTGGGCCTGCCTGTTTATACTACTCCCTTCAAGTTCTTCAAAAACTGTTTGCATCGAGAGCAGAGTCCGTTATCTTATTAGTGGATCAATATATCGTCGAGCCGACAGCTAAGCATGTAATTCCTCGAACCCGATAACGATCGCTCACGAAGCAGGTGAGTGCGGTCAGAACCGAGTGAACGGAACGCAGCCAGCAGGAGGCCAGAATGAAAACCTACATACTAATGTCAAAGCTGACGATGCAGGGACCGAGCGTTGTAGAGGTTGCTTCGACTATGAAAAGAGGTCCAAGGTCCCGCCAGACCTGGCTTGATCTGGTGACAAAGCAGTGTCCTGAGGTCAAGTTTGTGGCGCACTACGCTCTGCTTGGAGGATGGGACTTCATGGACATTTACGAAGCACCGGACTCCGAGACCGCCGCTAAAGTGTCGATGATTTGTGGTGCTACTGCCGCCTTTCAGACGGAGAGTTGGACCGCCATCCCGGAGGTTCGTCTGCAGCAACTAGCCGACGAAATTGACGCCGAGAGGGAAAGCTGACAGCGCGTCGGCTCGTTACTGAATTGCCTTAGGTGTGAACCATTGTCGCCGCGACAGATTTGATTGACTGAACTACTCGAGCAGTAGATTGATACGCTTATGCTTCGGAGTCATCTGGCGGTACCTGACGCCTGCCATCTCGAAGATCTTCCGGGCCGCGACAAAGACATCGGTGTCGCTGTACTTGTCCGACAGGTACACCACCTCTTTGATTCCGACCTGGACGATTAGTTTGGCGCACTCATTACACGGGAAGAGCGAGACATACATAGAAGCTCCGTCCAAATCCGGTTTGTTGGCGGCGTTCGTGATGGCGTTCATCTCAGCATGGCAGACGTAGGGATACTTGGTGTCGAGGAAGTCTCCGTCCCGTCCCCAGGGGAGTTCATCGTCGGAGCAGCCGATCGGGAAGCCGTTGTAACCGATGCCGATGATCCGTTTGTTGGCGTTTACGATACAGGCGCCGACCTGCGTATTGGGGTCCTTGGATCGTCTGGCTGAAAGCTGGGCGATTGCCATGAAGTACTCTTCCCAGCTTATGTAGTCTTTGCGCTTGCTATCCATAGGGTCAAAATAGAGAATGGTGCTCTTGCGGTCAAGTGATGACATTACTGTCTTCGGCAGGTCTCAGCCGGAGTGTTCGGCGGCTACCGTTTGAAGGTGTGAATCACTCCGGCTGAGAAATTCCAGCCGCCGGCCGAGAAGGAGTTGATAC